>JAGLSM010000001.1 GCA_023135745.1 Spirochaetota bacterium
TGCCTTCACTTATTTCTTCAAGTCCCGCAATCATTCTAAGAGTTGTAGACTTTCCACACCCAGAAGGTCCAACCAGAATTACAAATTCCTTATCACCGACATCTAAATTAACATCAGATACTGCCTTAACATCACCCTCAAATACTTTACTGATATTTTTTAATATTACTCTTGCCATAAAACGCCTCCAGATTCAGACTTGTGTATTAATTATTAAAGAATTGCAAAAATTCCGCAATTTTACTTTTTAGATTTTTTCTTTCAACTATTATGTCAACAAAACCGTGATCAAGCAGGAATTCAGACTGTTGAAACCCGTCAGGGAGTTTTTGTCTGATTGTCTGTTCTATAACTCTGGGACCGGCAAAACCAATTAATGCACCGGGTTCAGCTATTATTATATCTCCCAGGGAGGCATAACTGGCTGTAACTCCGCCGGTAGTCGGGTGAGTAATCAAAGAAATGAACGGCAGTCCCTCAGAATCCATTTTGGCAAGCCATGCGCTTGTTTTTGCCATCTGCATAAGTGATAGAATACCTTCATGCATTCTTGCACCGCCTGAGCAGGATACAATGATTAATGGTGTCTTATTTTTTAAGGAACGGTCAATTGAGCGGCATATTTTTTCGCCTACTACAGTTCCCATACTGCCGCCGAGGAATGAAAAGTCCATGACAGCCAGTTCAACAGTGTTGTCATGAATTTTAGCTGTGCCGCAGACAATAGCTTCGATACTTCCTGTTCTATTTTCAGTGGCTGTAAGTTTTGCGTTATATGGACCTTTTGAATCTACAAATTCAAGCGGATCTTTTGATCTAATATTATGATCGTGTTCTATAAAGGAATTTTCATCACAAAGAAGATCCACTCTCTCTCTAACATTCAATTTCTGATGGAATCCGCAATTAGGGCATACCTTAAGGTTGGATGCCCAGTCTTTGTTGTATACTACCCCGCCGCAGCTGTCGCATTTTGTCCAGACTTCTTTCTGGTCAGAATCCTTGTTTTTTGAGGCAAGGACTGTATATTTTGGTTTACTAAACCACGCCATATAAAAACTCACTTTTAATCATATTGTGATTCTATCACATACAAAATAATAATGGTATAAAAATCATACTTTTTTTATAAAATTCCAACTTAAAAAAGACGGAAAATTTTACATTAATTTATTTTAAATCAATAAGTTCAAATATTTGAACCGGTTTATTTTTACCTTTAACCCTTACAAGGTCAAGTTCGCGTACAATTACATTCGATTTAACCTGTTCATAAGTTGCTTCCGAGATAATTATATTGGTTTTATAGTACTTATTAATACTTTCAAGCCTTGATCCAAGGTTTACTCCGTCCCCTATCAGGGTGTAATCCATTCTCACCTCCGACCCCATATTACCGACAAGCATTCCAGCCGTATTTATTCCAATACCTATGTTAAGAGGTCTTTTTAAGCGTGTTTCTTTATTAAAGATGTTAAGTTCATTCATCATTTCAACGGCAGCTGAACATGCAAGGAGGGCATGTTTCTTATGAGGAAGCGGCGCTCCCCAGAATGCCATTATCGCGTCACCTATGTATTTATCAAGAGTACCAAGGTGATTCCTTACTATAACATTGGTCATTTTAGATAAATACTTGTTCAGTAAGTTTACAAGCGCGTCAGGCGCCATTCCTTCAGATATGGTTGTAAAGCCTCTGATATCGGAAAAAAGTACTGTAAGTTCCCGGATTTCGCCGCCGAGTTTGATTTTTGAAGGATCTTTGAGTATCTGGTTGACTACATCTTCACTGACATACTTTCCAAACTGGTTTTTGAGGAATTTCTTTTCTTTTTCTTCGACTACAACCTTGTAAACGGAAGTGGAAAGGAATATCAGAAAAATGCTTACTATTGGCATTGTTATATTTACAATGTAATTGTTGTTGTACAGTATTATTGAGAGAAATGAAGCAATAATAAAAAATCCGAGAGCAATAAGCCCTCCCTTAAGAATATTGAACCGGGGTAGAAGTATTCCCAGCAGTATGCCTATTATGATTACCATCAGGTAGTTGATGGATTTCGGAATCTGATACATGAAATTGCGGGTGACGATTGTATTTAAAGCATTAGCCATTACCTCTACTCCGAACATATTGCCCATTGGGGTGTGTCTTCTATCTGATATTACATCGGAAGATTCAACAGCTGTTGAAAATAATCCGACCATGAATATTTTACCGCTTAAATCCTGCAGTTTATATTTATCAAAAAAACTGTAAGATGATATCTCAGGGTGTTCCACAAATGTATTTGGCCCGCCTATATATGTTATCTTCATTCTGCCGGCATTATCTATTGGTATTTTAATATCTTTTTTTTCAATATTGACGAGTCTTCCGAATACGTTTTTTGTTTTGATATGGGCTTTTTTTAACAGTATGTATTTACCTTCTTTTATTTCAACGTTTTTCATCGGAACATTTAAATATTTCATAGCCAGTAAAAGAACAACAGAAGGATACCATCTTTTAGGGTAGTCCTTTATTTTGTACTGTGCTATTAGCCTAATATTCCTGGTAATTTCGTCAGAATCAAATGTGATGCTTGCATGTCCGGATCCGGTAACGTTTTTAAGAAATTCAGGAAGAGGCAGTTCAACATCAGGAGAGTAGATCAAATCGCCCTTGTGATTTTTTTTTGCGCTGAACGCGAATTTCTGGATTAATTTTAACCTTTCTTTGAAATCAGTCTGTTTAGTTTTCATTACAGTATCTTTAAGTATGTAGTCTATGTAAACGGCACTATGTCTTGAAAATGATTTTTCCAGAACCATGTCATTTTCCGGTTTCTTATGGGATATGAAAAAAACATCATAAAGTATTGCAGCCGGATATTTTAGTTTGGAGGTAATATTTAAAACGGCAAGTTTATCTTTATTGATGATTCTTTTTCGGAGTTTGGGCATATAAACTTCTGAGACTCTAATTTTCTGATTGTAAATATTTCTCCATTTTTGAACTGAAGGTTTTAAAGCTTTTCTGATTTTTATCTCTATGGGGAATTTTGAGGCGTTTATTCCAGGGTTAATAAAAATATTTTCTGTGCCATCTTTTTTAATTTTCGTTACAGCAAAATAATATTTGCCGTTTTTAAAAATGAGAACGTTATTAAAAACCTGGCTGGAATCACTTTTAACAGTTTTAAGAAATTTAGCTTTTTTAAGGTCATCAGTATTTTTTATTGGCTGTTCTGAAATATATATCTTGAAAAAACTGTTTTTTCCGGGTTTGCGGTTTGTAACCCACCAGTTTAAAGATACAGAGACCTGTCCCTTTTCAAATTTATTAAGAGCTTCGGTGTAAATACTTCTTTTCCAGGGGAATTGGCCAAAGATAGTTCTGGATTCATCATCTATCATAATAATTGAAATATCAGGGGATTTTCCAATCCGCTTTTTCTTTAGTACCACGTCTTTTTGAATTTTTTTGTCAAATTCACGGGCATATCGTATATCAGATCGAGCATTGAGAAATATCAGCTCAACATTTTCAAATAGCGGGATGTATTGAAATATTCCAATGACGAGAAGAGAAACTGTTATACTGACTATCAGGCCCAGGATGATTTTATTTTTTAATTTATCTTTTAGTTTTTCCAGTAAAATCTGAAACATATGAATTCCTTTTGAGAAGTTTTAAATACTTCATTATGATTAAGAAAGATGATACATGCATATTAATATTGTGTAAAGAGAAATAACACAGGGTTATAGAGCCATTGCCTGACCTAACCCCCTTATTCCCCCTTCCCTTGTTCGCTTCGCAGGGAAGGGGGAAACAGACAACAAGCTTGTTTGTTCTTGAGTCTTTTCCAGAGAATCTTCTCATAATCTGTCATTTTAGTGCGTAGTTTTTTTGCAAACGCTTGTTTTTGCCTATTGATCTTCTGTCCACGAATAATATTACTCATACTCTTATTGATTAAGAAATAGCTTAATAAGTTCTAAAAAAATGCTCGATATTAATTTTCAATGTTCCCCTTCCCTGCGAAGCGAGCAAGGGAAGGGATAGGGTTAGGTAAGATATGAAGACCATATGTGATTACCCTGCCGGTTTCACTTCCACATTTTTTCGTATTTCATTCCTTCATAAAAGAAAGTGCCTCTGTCTTCTACAATAGCCAGATTGTCAAAGCCCAGCAGCATGGTTTTTATTCTGTAATTCTTTTTTGGTTTAATTATGAATTCAAGTAATTGAAGGCCCTTATCATCAGTTATATACTTTGTTTTTTGTATTACCCAATATGGTATGGTGACGTAGATTTTACGCCATCCGGTGAAGTTAATATCTCCGAATTTCAGCATATAGTACTGCTTTTTCATGTTTCGTACAATAAGGTATACCGACTCCCCTCTTCCGCCGCCTTTTATTGAAAGAATGATTTTACGGCATATTGCTGTCCGGATATATTTTCTAAACCTGAGTATGAAATGGTTTGATCCCGATTTATTAAGATCAGCTTTTATTTGAAGGTAATCTGTGGAAAATTTTTGTTTTAAAGCAGGATTATACTGTTTGAGACTGATGGTTTTATTGGTAAAACCGACAAATCTGTACCGGAAGAGTTTGAATGTATCGGCATTAAAATCGAGGAGTTTTTTATAGGTCCAGAATTCCCAGTAGTTTTTCAGGTTGCGTTTTATACGGCTTACTGCCAGGTTTGTAAGATGATAAAGTGATTTTCTGCGTCTTCCTGCTATGTTGTCGAGTATGATGATTTTAACGAGCCATAGTTTTTGATAGCGGAATGAAAATGGTTTTGATAACATTTGCCGCTGGGGTATGGCTTTTGAAAGCCTGTACCAGCCGGAAAATGTGCTTCTCCCAAAATCAAGGGTGTAGTGTTTTCCTGATGCATCTTTGTAGACCATCTTGAACAGCATGGGTTTTCCTGCTCCGTGAGCCCAGAATTCCAGACTTTCGGACCAGAGAGGAAGTAGTATTGGTTTTTTAAAAATGATATGCACTGCGTTAAGCGCCTTTCTTTTAAATGAAAAAGAAAAACGTGTGATGAATTTAATGTTCGGAAAGGCAACGCTGATTTGTCCTTCCGGTTTTATTTGTCTGACAGACGAGTATTTAGGCTGATAAAACGAAGTGCCTTTTATGTAAAAGTCGCTGCTGAACCTGGAGAGTATTTTATACTGGGTGTCAGAGTCATGAATCGATTTAAATTCAGCAGGTTTGTTAATGATTCGTATTTTTGGAGTATTCTTGTAAATATTGTAATACAGTATCCCGAATGCGGCTGAAGTTAATAAGATTTGAAAAAACAGCATGGAAAACAGAGCTTTTAAGGTTAATTTGATGCGGCGTATACTCATTTGTAATTCTTCAGGGATGCTCATTGATATTCCCTTGGATATTTTTTAATTCCATCTTTGATTTTCAATTTTTTCCCGTCAGGTTTTAAATATTAAACACAATAGATGGTTAATTTCTATACTTTACCTTTTTATAGAGATACCTTGCAATTCCCGCAAGTATCAGCATCGCGAAAAATGAAGTTAAAAACAGCAGAACCAGGTCATAACTTGAAGCTTCCCCTGAAAAAGGATCGTAGTTAGTTATCGGTTTGTTCAGAATAAGAGAAAAGCGTATTGCATGTTTTGTGTTCTTGTAGAAATAACATAAGGAAATGCGGTTAACAATATTAATCAGCTGTGTGAATGGACTTATATTTTGTCTTGTAATATTGTCGAATGAGCTTGCTATATTTTTGTAGAGTTTATTTACGGATAATGATGCATAATATTTAACGGGATAAGGTTTCAAGACGCTGTAAACGTGCTGTCCTGATGTATAATAGAGACTCCTGCCCTTTGTTTTCTCATAATCAAGAACGCTTGACAGCCTTGGCGAAATCAATATGTATTCTTTATAGGGCTTAAAAAACAGAAAACCCGGAATACCGCAGCGTATCAGTGAAAAGGTATAATAGGTATTCTTTGGCAATCTTACTCTTTTAAAAGGTATTCTAAAACGTGAGAGATGTTTATAAATGTGGTTTAATATACTTGCAGCGTAATCCTTTGATTTCATTTCGAGAAGGACAAGCCCTTTTATACTTTCAAAAAAGTTTATTTTATGAGATAAAAGTGAAAAGTTAGAAAGCTTATCTATTTTGAGCGCGATTCTCCCGGTCATACCGGAAATAACTTCTTTTTCAATTTCAAGTCCGTCAAGCATTCTTTCAAAAATGGATTTTTTTCCGCCCAAAAGAGTGGACAGCAGTCCGCCGATTTTGCCCAGGTTCCTGTTTGCCTGTTTGAGAATCCGTGGTTTTATTTCATTTTTCCAGAGATCCGCAAAGTTTAAAGACATTACAAATGATAACAGTCCCGGTTTTCCTGCGAATTCTGACAGCCCTTTTCCGGAATATGACCTGATATATTTATAGGGGTTTATTTTTTGTTTTGAGAGTAATTTAAATATAAAAGAAGCCAGCGGGTCGTGTAGAACCTTTGATGTTAAAGTAATATCTATCCGTGATTTTAAAATGTTAATCGATGATTCAACAGGATAAGTAATTCGTGGAATAAAAGGAAGATTAATTAGCGTTTTTGAATCTTTGTTTAACCACAAGTTTAATAAAGAGGCTTTTTTACCGGAAGATGCGATCCATTTTTTAAATCCTTCAGACAGCTTTTTTTTACTGCTGATTATTCCCGACAGAATAAAGACCCTTTTTTTGGTTATGAGTACTCTTGTTATTTTTGTATTAATCTTCTGTTTTAAGCTCTTTTTATTGTTCTTAGCGCTGTCAGGCTTAATGATCTGCAGTATTGATTCAGGGAATTGTTTAAAAAATTGTTCTGCCTTTAAAGAGGATTTAACCGGTATCGATAAGTACAATCCGTTTTTAAATACCGCCGCTAATACAGGTTTTTTTATTGAAAAACCGTATTCTGATAGTTTTTCCGCGTTGAGAAGATCGATCTTTAATTGGTTTTTGATGTTTCCAAAAAGTTTATTTTTGATTCCTGACGCGTCGCTTTTTGAAAAAAAAGATGCCAAAACAGAAAAAGAGTTTTTTATAAATTTTTCGTATGAATGAGTGATAATTGCTGCTGCCGGTTGATGGTCAAGAAAAGCGTAATCATATGAATCTGTAAGCAGTTTTTCATCTGAACTACAGCCGGACAGCAATAAGACAAGGATCAATAAAAAGGATAAAAACAAACTCCGTATAATCTTCATTTTACTTCCTTACCGCTTTGGAAATATCGATTCTTGAGGCAATAAGGGCCGGAAAATACGCGGCAAGTATTGAAGTTATAACCGAGCCTGCGAGAAGGACAAACGGCAGAAAAAATGATATGGGAAAAAGGACATCCAGAGACGGAAAAACCGGCGGCAGAACATCCTTGACAAGAGACCATGTCAGGCGTACCAGAAAGATACCAAGCGTGATACCCATAAGTCCTGAGACAGTGCCGCCGATTGAGGCTTCTGATAAAAACAGAGCGGATATATACCGTCTTGAAGCTCCGAAGGACCGGAACAAGCCGATCTCCATTCTGCGCTGACTGACAATAACCGTAAAGGCGTTAAATATACTGACAGCAGCGATGAATATTATTATCAGCGAAAATAAGCCTAGCAGGAAGGTTACAAGAAGAATCAGGTTGCTTATTTTTTTATGAGCATGGACGGTGTAACCGTTTTTTTCAATTGTATCTGAAATTTTAGAAACCTTGTCGGAACTGCGGGCCAGGACATAGCAGCTTGAATACCGCGGTTTTTTAAAGCCTGCAATGAATCTCTTATTGTAGATTTTGACATAATCAAGAGGCATTACAAGTCCCAGCATTTCGGACTTTGTTGTAAATCCTACTACCCTGCACGGGACTCTGATTCCCTTTTTACCGCGTTCTCTCAAGAGTGTTGATTGTCCCAGGATGAGGTTGAATCTTAAGCCTAGAAGCGCTTTTTCTGATAGTTTCGGCAGGTTCTGGGCGGAAGCAAATCCGGAGTTGTAGATATCAAGAATATGACGTGAAATAAGTACAGGTATCGGCCAGGATTTGCGGCTGAAAGAAACATTTTTTAATCTTATATCGTTTTTAATCAGGGTTTCCGGCGCTCCTGACATTATCAAATCGGTTCTATATCCCCTTCTGTAACGTGCGCCCGGAAGTATGGAAGAAAATGATATAACAGCGGAAATCGGAAACATGACATTCATTATCGGGTAAACTTTTCGTACTCCCGGGATAGCTTTGAATGAGTCAATTGCTTCCTCAGAGATAGTTGCCGATTTCATAAAGGAAGGCTGACCAAATCTGAAAATGCCCAGGGAAAGTTCTGTAGTCCTGACACGAAGCATGTTGACCGGAAGCTTCTGCATTGTCTTGCTGGTGATCAGACTGTTTAATCCGGTACCTACTGTAATAAAAAAATAAAGGGATCCTATTCCTATTACAATTCCTATGCTCGCAAAGAAATTCCTGAAAAAGTTCCGTTTAAGATTTGTTAAAAGTATAATTAAAAAATTTTTCATGTTATTTTATGATCATCTTTTCCGACTGCCCAAATTACGGCACAGTGGATTTTATCCTTTTTTTGTTTTCTTTTTTTTGAGTTTTCCCAATGAAAGAACAAGATTTTCATCGGCAGTATCGATAAAACGCTGGTCATGACTGACTGTAAGAATAGTCATTCCCTTCGTATTTAGTGATTTAAAAAGTTTGATTATACCAAGGCCTGTTTTAGAGTCAAGATTTCCCGTTGGTTCATCAGCCATGAGTATTTTCGGATTTTTTATGACAGCTCTAGCGATTGCAACACGCTGCATTTGTCCGCCGGAAAGGTTGAACGGATATTCGTTTATTTTTTCAGGTATTCCCACTATTTCCAGAATATCTTTGACTTTTTTTTCGGCATTTTTTAATCCATGTTTTTCAAAGAGAAGCGGCGCCCTGATATTTTCAAAAACAGTGAGCTGAGGGATAAGGCTGAATGACTGGTAGACAAAACCAATGTTTCCCCCTCGAAACCTTGAAGCTTTTTTATCTGATAAACGGTGAATATCCATATCTTCAAAAATGACGTTTCCGTTGGTTGGGTGGAGAAATCCTCCGAGAATGTTCAATAATGTTGTTTTTCCCGATCCGGATAAACCCGAAATGCAGGTAAAATTTCCGGGTTTTATTATAAAGGAAAGGTTATCCAGTGCATAAAAAGGATTGCCGGCGAGAAAGAATTTTTTTGATAAATTTTCTACCTGTATCATGATCAAATTTTAAACATTTACACTGTCAATGACAATGTAAATTAAGGAATTTGTTGCGATCTATCGATCGGATCATACTAATTAATAAAATCAATGATTTTTTAACCATGTTTTTATTCCTTATATAAATTTATTTTCTTGTAATTTAAAATGTTATTTCTTAACAGCACGAATAAGCAAAGGCCCTGATATTGATTTATGATAATCTAAAAAAAACACTATATTAAGCTTACCGTCAGGATCTATTCGTATCCGCAAATTTGACTTAAAACTGAGCTTTTCAATACAGAGTTTTTCTTTATACCACTGACCACCCGTTTTCCACGCGTGCCATAATTCCTGTACTCCTAATCCCGCCATACCTTCATCACTGCTAAAATATACAATATGGACTGTCCCATTACTTGATACTGTAATGTCCGGTTTATGCGCATAATTACCTGTGTCAGGAATGGTTTCTTGAATCCAAGATGCGTTGCTTTTATGAAAATATTGTATACCATTATTCAGGTAAATAATATGTGGACTATTTGATGAGTCAAGAACAAGAGCATTATGCTCTCCACTACCACCTGATATTGAATCATAAATAAAATTGCCATTACTTATAACTTTGTACATTACTGTTTGATTAATTAAATGCATTATGTTGTTACTACTAATATTAATTTTAGAAAAGCTATATTCATTATTTGATATAACAACTAAATTACTAACTACTGAAAACAGTGATGCAGAAAATTCATTTACTATATAAGGCACTCCATTAGTGTCTATTGCGATATCATTATTTCCACCTCCTGCGCTAGAAGCAATAGTGGTTACAAGAAGCTGATCATTACTAATTGTTGCATACTGCAATCTCACCAAGTTATAACATGCCGCAATATGAGGCGTATTGCTAGAATCAAGAATAATAGAAGCATACGGCCCTAAAGCTCCGGACCATAAACTCCACTCCTTTTCTTCACCACTGCTTTTAATTCTTTTATAAAGAGATCCATCAAACTCAGTATTGCCCCCGGAAAAATAGTAAAGAAAGTGGAGACTGTTGTCTGTTCCAATGGCAAAATCAGCAAATCCACTTCCATGGGCTATAGTGGTAAACTCCCAATCCTGACTGTACCAAGGAGTATAGTCATCAGCAGGCTTACTACAATCACCTGCTGTGAGGATTAGAATGAATAGAAACATTATTATGCTTCTTTTAAGTAATCCGATGTTTTTTTGAGCTGTTTTCATGGATTGCCTCCATATTAACTTACATATAATCAGTATATTACATTATGTAAAAATTTTCAAATTTACATTTGCTAATTTTTTTCTATAATAAGGGACGTTAAAGTAACACGCTGGGAAATCCGTTAGAGCTACAGATTTGCGTCCCTTACTTCAGTATTACTCAATTATTTCTTCTGAGTAATCACCAGAGATGAGCCATTTTCTGATTGGCTTTGAGTAAGAAAAACAACATATAATTTACCATCAGGAGCAAAAAGAATAGAAACATTGGCTATTGTATTGAGCTTTTCAGTACATATTTTTTCCTTTTGCCAGATACCATTATCCTTCCAGGCATGCCATAGATTCTGAAGATCATCTGTGCTACCGATTGGTCCATCTATATAAACTATATGTACTTTCTTATCAGGGGATATTACTATATCAAGCTGTCTGGTATTTATACCTGTATCCGGCACTTTTTCCATTTGCCAGTTTATATAATCTTCTACATGACAGTATTGTATTCCCTGGTTGAGATACAGGATATGGATTTTATTTGTTGAATCAACGATGAAACTGTTAATAAGACCGCTGCTAGGTGTTTCAGTAGGAAAGAAGGCTCCATATTCAAAAAGAATAATATATTGACCGTCCGGAGTAAGTAAATGTTGATTATTATCATTATCAAAAATTATTTTATATCCATTAAATACAAATTCAGGGGAATTATAAATATCAATTGATACGTCAGAATATCCATTTGTAATTGAAGAAATTATTAATGATTCCTCAAGAGTATTACTATTTAAAGTTAATTCAACTATATTATTTGGAGCTGTGTGATAGGCAATATGGGGTTCATTATTGGTATCAAGAGCAATTGAAGGATATGGTACAAAATTATATGGAGCAGTATAGCTCCATTCGTTAGTTGAGTTATCTGGATTTATCCTTCTGTAAATCAGGTTGCTGCTTATACCACTATTATTTACCTTATAATATACAAAATGAAATCCCCCATCTGAGTCAATAGTAACATCCCCATAGTGACTGGCTTGATGGATCTGAGTAAATTCCCACGCTGGATTATACCATAATACAGCAGGTTTATCTTCTTCACCTCCACAATTGATTAAGATAAAGAAAAGTGCAATCATTATGCTAATGGATTTAATTGAGAAGAATTTAGATTTTTTTAATCTTTTCTTATTCATCATAGTATTATCCTTTATTTTTATCTGCCTATTTTTTAGTATATTGCAAAATGATGGAATTTCAACTGTTAAATTTGTTTGCTTTTTTATATAGGATACTTTAGCGAACAAAATCGATGCTTCCCCGACGGCTTGCACAACCTAATTTATGCTATATGACTTTATAAACATTTTAAGAAGGTTAAATTTATCCCTCCAAGCGGAAGTCTATTCCTTTTATTGGAATTAACTTTAAAAGCTTTACTTTAATAAACCAGATGTTTTGCGGGAAAAGACCGTACTTGTGATAAAATAAAGGTTTATCAGCAAGTCTGTGAAGAGGAACCTTTATCAGAGATGGAATCCTTCTCTGATACTTCGGGATGATAATTCTAAAGGGATTAAGAATCATTCCTTTTGCCGTATATGATGCCGGAATAACAGAAGAGCCCAGCCAGAATTTTCCAGACCTGAGTTTTCCTTTTAACTGAAGGTAAGCATTTCTGTTTCCAATAGTCTGCCAGAATGTCTTTCCGTTACTTCTAAAAAGGGCTCTAGCAGATGCTCTTTGAAATTTTAGATTAATGCTTTTCATGGAGAGAGATTTTTTAAGAGAGAATAATATCTTATTGGCAAGGTTGCTTGAGACATATTTTATTAATAGTCTTTTTTTGCCTAACCTTTTTAGAATTCTCATGGTTTCAGATATTCTTCCTGCCGAGAAAATTCTTGTATTCGGTGAAATATTTATGGAGGCTGTGTCAGATTGCCATAGATCAGGTGAAACAGGTTTTTTAAGTCTGTAGACCTTTCCTTTTTTAAGGAAAAATGCCTGAGTGACTGCACCTTTTTTGTAGTATTCAACCATGTAATCGGTATGTAAATATGCTCCCTCAAGATATCTGGATAGACCTGCCAGTTTTTCGGCAGCATGAGAAGGCATCCCGTCAGCACTTGCGCAGATAAATGATATTCCTCTTTTTTTTGCTGAAACAAACGGCGCTGAAAATAATGTGGAAACTCCGGAATTGCCGTAATAAACAATGAATTTACGGGCGTTTTTTCTCCATTTGAATTTGCCTGTTGAGAGTCTGAATATCTTTGAAAGATCCGCAGGTGAATTGTTTCCACCGTACGGGATTTGAGATGCAAGAGTATTTATTAATTTTGACCTTTCGATTGTAAACTTAACAGTCTTGATTATCCTGTTTCCTTTAAACAGGATGAGGGCAATCCTTGGATTAATTACCGGTGAAACAATGTCAAAACTGTTAAGAAGTCTGATAATGGATTTTTTTATGTCAGCATAAACAGTATTCATGCTTCCTGAAATGTCTATGCTCAATAGGAGGTCAACAGGCAGAGAATACTTCAATGAAGGAGAAGAAAGTCCATAAATGTTTTTTCTGATACCTCTATGTGCCGCGTCAAAGATATCATAGATCTCTGCAAGGGATTTTCCTTTTTGTCTGAATGTATATGACGGGTGTGAGTAACCTTTTTTGTATGCTTTTACGATTATTTCTATTGAGTTTTTACCAAGGATGAGTCCGCCTGTGATTGATAAATCGAGATTAAGCTTGCGTGATGCTCTTAACATTCTGTTTAAGCTGTAGTCCGCTCCCCTCTTAAATCCGGCCGCGGATGCAAGTCTTTTGGAAGAAATTGAGTTAAATGAAGGATCCTCAACGAATAAAAAAGAAAGTGTATCCGCGAGTGCTCTTTTTAAGTGGCGGTAATCTGAAACAGAAGATATGGCAAAATCAAAGACCCCTACCCTGTACGCGGCATTTGCGCTGAAAGAGAATAAAAAAAAGATAAAAATAATACAGAGTTTCTTTATTTTGGTTGATAAAGGGATTCTGTTGACGATTGATTCTGTTTTAAAAAAGTGGTTGGGTTTCTGATTCATACAGGGCTATTCCTTAAATGTTATGCTGCATGGTATTACAAATTTGGGGAATGTGCAAATGGAAAATGATGGGCTTCGACACTTCAATAGGCTCAGTGCACCGCAGGCTCAACATGGGCTTCGACAAGCTCAGCCAATGAGGTAGTTATAGCTTTTTTTGACTTGTTTATAAATATTTTTTCTATGTCCTATCGTAAGTACGATTACCAGGATTTCTTTTTTATTGATTTCGTAAATTATTCTATAGTTTCCCGATCGAAAAGAGAATAAACCTGTAAGTTCATGGGTAAGTGCTTTGCCTTTTGCCGGTTCTTGTGCAATTTTTAGAATGTCATCTTTTATTTGTTCTTTAATCTGTGATGTTAGTTTGTTTATTGCTTTTTTTGCTTCTTTTGAAAACAGGATTTTATAGATCAAAAGACTTCATCCATTGAATAAAGCTCTTTTTTAGCAATGTTTGACTTTGCCCTGGATATTGACTGAAGTAATTCTCTGTCGGCCATTATTTCAAGTGTTTCAAACTCTTCAGGACTCATCATTATTGCTTCAGGGGAACCATTTTTAGTAATGATTAAATGTTTTTGAGCTCCGGATAGCTTCTTTATTAAAGAAGGTAACTTGCTTCTCACTTCTGATACGGGCATTATATAATCCATATTTATCTCCTCAAATTAATTGTACAATATTTTGTACAAAAAAACAATAGTTTTTTGTTTTATCAAGGTTATTCCGTTAAAATGTAGTGAATTTTTGATTGGGATTTTCCCTTCGGCTTCGCTCAGGGAACGGGTTTTATCCGAGTGGAGTCGAGTGTTCCCTGAGTGGAGTCGAGTGTTCCCCGAGCGGAGTCGAGGGGGATATTCATAAAATGAGTTGCATTTATACAATTCGCTAGTTTATGAAGATTTTCCACGTTCCCTTCAATTAAAGCCCTTTTTTTTGCGTGACTCCATCCCTGAAGTTGTTTTTCACGATAAAATGCTTCATCAATGCGTTCATATTCTTCAAAATATACAAGTTTTACAGGCAATCGTTTCTTGGTATAATTCGCACCAATACTATTTTGATGCTCCCAAAAACGTTTTTCAAGAAATTTTGTACTTCCTGTATAATATGTTCCATCACAACATTCAAGGATATACATAAAACCTTTCATACCTTCTCCCTTCGGCTCCGCTCAGGGAGCTGATTTTATCATCTCAGAGTCAGCCGTGAGTTCAAGGTCACTGACACAGTCGCACTGAGCACAGTCGAAGAGCCTTCATCACTCAGGTCACTGAGCGTAGTCGAAGTGTCCGGATAACCATTCAATACCCCAAAATCATTTGAACCCGTATCCGATGTTCCACGGGAAGAGTGTTCAATTTTATCCGGCCGTATTTCAACCCGAATTTTATAAGATTTCCTGAACTTTCAGCTAGAAAAAAAAAGGAAGTACCTGATCTGTAATAGCTTAGAATTCCTTCATGCCAAAGATAGAGTCTTGTATCATAGGCATAGACAGGAAGTGATGAGTTTTCAACGTTGAATAAATGTCCGCCAAAGGATAGTCTCAAGGAATTGTGTCTTATATTAATTCTCAGACTCAGGATTTCATTTTTTATAGAAGTTTCTGTGAACTTTTCTTTTGTATGAGCATAATTCAGGATAAGGTCGTTTTTTTTAAAAAATTTAATAATGCATCCGAATTTCTTTTTTATATTATTTGCCGGTAATGAAATATTTTCTTTTTCAAAGTAATTAATAAAATCAATTTTCTTTTTTATAGACGCCTTAAATGAAATAAAATTGAAAGGCTTAAAAATAAATTCAGCCTTGTAATTCTTTTCCAGCCTGGGGAGTTCATGGTAGTAACTTCTCCATATTTCACTAAGAATTTCCACGCCGGCTTTAATATAAAAAGTTCCCTTAAAAAATTTATTAAATCCGATTGTCAATCCTCTTCGCCCGGGTTTATAATTATCCGATGAAATGCCGTGTGGAGATATAAATTCCGGTTCAATGCAGTGATAAGAAAGAGTTAGAGAGATCGATTTAAATCCAAAGTTGATTCCGAATATTCCTGCTTTTCCTAAGACTATTGATTGATTATCTGAAGAATAATAAGCTTTTCTTTTATAGCTGCAGAGAGCGGCTTCTCCGAAAATACTCATGCTTTTTAAAATAATATGAAAATCAAAACCGGACTGAAAAAGTTTCTGACCTCTGAAAGAGTAATAACTATCCCTCTTTAACGGAGGAAGAATTTCTTTTTGATATGAATAATTTACCAGACGAAGTGAAACCTTAAAATTTTCAAGTAAAATACCGGAGATATCGAGTCCTAAAGCAGTCTCTCTCAAGGAATCTCTGTTTTTATCATTGCAGGATTCTGTATGAACCGGATCGGATGAAATGATGCTCCGTAACTTGCCGGTTATAATCCCGTTATCAGTTGAAGCATCAAATGAATTCCTCGAAAAAAATGAAGTAATACATGCTGCGCCGTTTGTATATGAAACAGCAATTCCTTCAAAAAGATTATTTTTAGTTGTGCCTGCTTTTGGGCGTATACCTTCCCTCTCATGTTTGCTCCCGGTTAGTTTCAAACCGGATGAGCCGAAACCTGAATCGAATATAAGACCTTCCCCGAAGTTTAAAGAGAAGTTCCCAACTACCAAAAGCCGGATAAAGTCTATGTTTCTTATCTGAAGATTGTAAACAGCTGAATCGAAAACCTTAAACCCTTCTGATCCGAACCAGCTGCCCGGTATACTTCCTTTTTCAAGAATTGATTTTGCAAGACAACCATTAAATCGAATTGACTTATTTATTTCAAGCATGATTTTAGTAAAAAGATAAGGTGATGTTTCCGTATCTATATCTGATGAGTGTTTAGTATAGTAACGGCTGGAAATCGATCCCTTGAAGCCGTGAACCGCAGGAGATGTTTTTTTGCCTTCTTTTTTATTTACTGTTATTAATGGTCTAATGCAGTAATAGAGTTCAGGGATTATGCTGCGGATTTTTAGTATCTGCCATGCTTTAGTGAATGGACCATTAATCTTTCTATCACGTATTATGGCGGAAGCCGCTGATTGGCTTAAGAAAGGGATTTTTAACAGATCGAACAGTGAGGCTGTATTGATATTTACCGGGTTATTGATAAAAAAATGGATATGATCCAGAAAGTTTCCAAGTTCGTTATTTTCATTATTCCAGTTCCCTATTCGGTTTAAAATATCTTTAATAGAAAAAGAAGGAGTTTTGGAATAAAAGTATTTTATAAGGATTGTTTTTACTTTTTTTTTAAGACCTCTTATGTAATTGATCTGCCGGATATTTTCGAAACCTCCGATCCGCTTCCTGTAGTTCATAAGAATAACACCCTGTTGTTCAGGCCAGCCCATAAGCCGGCATAGTTTATAAATAGACTTTGAGGTAACAGTATTTATATCGAATTTGTTTTGTGTATGATTCGTGGTTTTTCCATAAACCGGTAAATAAATCAAGAATGTCAGTGAAAAAAAAAGGATAATGAATTTCATTACTTCTTCAACTGCTTTTTATTTTGACTTAATGTTGTGAAGAAAATTTTCTTAATAATACCGATTGATTTTTTATCGATTCCCGGAACATGATTCAGATCTTCATGTTTTTTAAAGATGCCTCCGGCTTTAAGGAACAGGACAATGTTTCTTGCGGTAAGAGGAGAAATACCTATTTTAACCAGCTGTCTCATTGTAATTGAATTAAGGCTGCGGGCAGATTTATTGATATTTTTAAATGGTAAAAACCGTGAACCGTTTTCATCAACTGCGATGTACTTCATTATCCTTCGATATTTGCTATATGCGATTCCTCTTACACGACAGATTTCCCTAATATGCCGGAATTGGTTTCTAAAACGTCTATAGGAAATTATTCTGTCGGCAAGGGTTTTACTGATACCGCGGAGTTTCAGAAGGGTTTTGCAGTCAGCCCTGTTTATGTTGATCTTTCCGTTGGATGAATATCCGGAATGTGCCGGTATTTTTGAATCAGCAGGATTATTTAATGTTTTTAATCGGAAGTTAAGGGAAATGAAATGTGTTGAACCAAGATCATCAAGAGAATTTTTAAATCCGTAGTCTATTTGATAATTCTTAAATTCTATTCCGAAACCCAGAGTGAAAAAATTCGGATTGTCTGAAAAACCGCAGCGGACAAAAAAGCCTTTATGGATTTTATAATCAAAACCCATTCTAAAGGAAGTCTCGTTGAAATCCCGGATTTTAAAAAACAGGTCTAATTCTGTTGAGATTTTCCATTTCAATTCAAGATTAAGTTTCTCTTCAAGTTTATCCTTCTCATAATAACCGAACTGAGGCGAACCGATGTTTTGCAGGATAAGTGAAATCAGAAAGTTTTTTCTGACAGATAATGCGGTAATCATATCTAATGAGAAACGATGTTCCTCTCCAATGTCGGACAGCAGCAGAGATTGTCTGTTTACAGTAAAACCCAGACACGCAAAATCAAAAAGCTTGAATAAAAATCCTGCTTTGATGTTCATTTCACGGTATAGATTAAAACCCGAACTATGGGCTTCAAGAATAAGGCTGAAGTATTTTAAGGTAAAATGAAGGTCAAAGGAATATACTTCCAGCCCTTCAATATTGTACAAACGGCTGCAGGTAAAACACATATTCAGTTCTCTCTGATTCTTCCCCGATAACAATAGATTCGATGCTTTTGAAAATGCTGAAAGACTGCTGCCCATTGCTGATGATTTCGCGGATTCATTGTTAATAATAAAAAGGCCGTTAAGTCTGCTTGAATTAAGCTGAATTAGATATAGAACTAATAATAATTTTAATAGAATTTTCTTGATGGCTGTTTTTTGGAATTCCTTTTTCATAATCTTGTTCCAAGGACAACAGCTTTAATCAGGTTCCTGCATTCACCGGAATATGGGCTTACTACAGTTAGTTTTATAAGATAAATCCCTGTTTTTAATATCTCATTATTTCGTCCCCTTCCATCCCAGACAACCCGTACTTTTCCGGTTGATTTTTTTTGAGAAATCAGAGTATTAACAAGACGTCCGCTGAGGTCGTAAATCTTAACTGAATATGCCGAGTCAGCCTGAAGAAAAAAAGCAATACCTATGTTTTCACCTTCCATGGGGAAAAAGCGTTTTTTTGAAATTTCAAAATTGATGTCTTTGGGTCTCTCAGGGAAGTATCCGGGGGAAGCTTTAATAGCGGGTATATTGAGCCAGTCTCTTGTTGTATCAGTATCAGTGAATGCACGGTTTTTTGAATATCTTCCGCCGATCTCATCGTTGTCAATATATACGAGAGGAAGAGTATCTGTAACAGGATTATAGTTTGTTAATGCCGTATCAATTGATGATGGAAAACCCGGAGAAATCAGACCCCAGAGCTTCAGTTGAAGAACCTTGTTGAGTCTTTCTATATTCGCCGAAGAGACATCTCCCTTCCTTGAATAAATACATGCTGCATCGGCTGCTCCCGACAGGCTTTGGTCTATTGACCCCGGCGTTGAGGTAAGTACCAGGAATTCGAAATCATAACTCAGGCTTGGAGCGGTATCGCCGGAATAAAAATCCCAATAACCGTTGAACCCTCTTCCCTTGATTTCATTTTCAGAATCCGCCGCGGTCTTTACAGAGCCATCCGGATTAAGCGCCTTGAAATGTATAAGCGCGAATTCACCGGGATTTAGTACGGCATCTTCGTTTATGAATGGACTATCGGTTCCTGTAAGGTCTGTAAGTCCCCAGCCTTTCAGGTTAATGCTGATGTTACGATTATTGTATATTTGACCCAGGGGGCATTTTCGGGGCCTGCAGAGCCTTTTATAGAGAATTCCGTTATTATCATAGGGAAAAGACGAGCTGTTGCCATAAAGAGAAACAGCAGCAAAAACACGTAATAAATAAAATTATGCCTGTGAATTTTGATCGTCATTTATGTATGACAGCTTTAATAGGAAAA
>JAGLSM010000010.1 GCA_023135745.1 Spirochaetota bacterium
AATTTATTTGGATATTGGGTCATTTGGTACTCAAACAGAGCATTTTTCAAAAAAATGAAGTTCTGCAACAAATGTAGATTCACATGCTACTTTTTTAACAAGTTGTGTTTCATTTGTAACTATTTCATTTTAATTAATAGGAGGGTTATATCATCAGCAGGATGCCCGCCGCACCACTTCATTGTTTCATCGAGAATAGCCTGCGCTTGTTCATTAAGCGGTTTGCGGGTATTTTTTTTAATTATTTTTGTAAGATTTTCTACCTCAAGAAGTCTTCCGTCATTTTTGTTACGTGCTTCAGTTACACCGTCTGTGTATAGAATAATTATATCATCCTTATTCAGTTGGATGGTTTCATCTTTTATATGTTTTTCAATATTATCTTTTATAGCAAGATAAATACCTTGTGCTTTGGCAATTTCGAAGGTTTTTGTTTTATTACGGTAAATAATTATACCAGGATGTCCCCCGTCAGCATATTTGAATTTTCCGCCGCCGAGATATTTGAGAAATCTCATGGTCATGAAGTGATATTCTTTTAATCTGTCATTGATATTTGTATAAAGCACGCTGTTTACTTTAAGAAGGGCCTGTTTCGGGGAACAAGATTTTTTGTCTGACAATATTGTAGAAAAGGCTGTCTGAGCCATCATCATTATTAGACCGGGAGTAACTCCATGTCCGGTTACATCACCAATAGCAAACCAGATATTCTTTTTTGTATCATAGATGATATCGTAATAGTCTCCACCCACCTCTTCGGCCGGACGCATCAGGGCGCTTATTTCCAGTTCATCATGTACCGGAGGTTCCGGAAGCATTGCTGTTTGTATTCTTTCGGCTATTTCCATTTCTTTTTGCAGACGTTCTTTCTCCTTTACCTCGGTGTAGAGTATCGCGTTCTCAATGGATATTCCAGCCTGGGAGCATAGCATGTTGAGAACCTCAAGGTCTTCCTGCTTGAATAGTGAGGCGATGATACTGCTGTACAGGTAAATAACTCCGTAGAGTTTATTTCGGACGTGGATTGGCGTGCATAATATCGATTTAAGTCCTGTTTTAATTATGCTTTGTTTATCCTTGAATTCATGGTTGGTGGTGGCATCTGATATAATCAGAGGTGTCATTGTATTGGTTACTTTGTCGATAATGCTTCTGCTTTCCTTAATAGATTGGAATTGACTGCCATCAATATTGCGGATTATTCTGGGTTCAAGTGTATCTTTGTTTTCATCATTGTACAGGTAGAGTATTCCCCATTCCGCGCCTGTAAGCTCAATGGCATGGTCCATTATTTTTTCGAGTAAGTGATCCAGTTCGATTATGGAGCTAAGATACCTGCTGGTTTCGAGTATGGTGTTCATTCTTCGTTCCAGGATAAGCCGATCCTGACGGGATACACTTGTGTCGTGTTTTTGTGATTCCGGAACTATACCCAGTAGATTTTCACAGCGTTTAATGTAGGCCTTCCCGCCGATTTTTTTGAAAATCAGATAGGCTTTTTGCCATTGGTCTTTGGCTTCTATGTGTTTGTTGACAGAGTCGAGGAATTTACCGTATTCATAATGTCCTTTTGCCTGTTCGAAGCGGCGGCCTATTGATTTGGTTTGGGCTATGGATTTCTGGAAATATTTATGGGCTTTTCTTTTTTTGTTTTTCAGACCGTAATATTTTGCGGTTACTCTTAACGCGCTTCCATAATGATTTACCCACTTTTTTGCTTGTCTCAATGCCTTGCTGCAAGTTTTTTTTATTTTTTTTAATTCATCTTTTTTTTGTGTTTTTTTAAATCTCTTTTGAAGAAGAAATTTTTCCATGTAAGCATCTGCAAGAAATGAATAAATATGAACAGTATACTCATTAAGGAAAGTATTTTCTTCGTTTAATTTTTTAGCTTTCTCTAAATATTTAATTGATTGCTGATAAAATCCTTTTTCTAACAGTAAATAACCATAGAATTTTTCTGAAAAACATCTTCCAAATAAAATGCTATTTCCATGACTAATATCAAGAGCCTTTTTGATTGACTTTTCAGATTGCTGAAATTCGCCTATTTCTATATTACATATTGTAATACCAACAAGGGCGGCTGTTGTTCCATAGGTATCTTTTGTTTTTTTGCTTATTTCTAAATATTTTAAATAATCGTGGATACTTTTATCATATTGAGATGAAAAAAGATAAGAAAATGCCGTATGATTTAAAATTATTCCGGTTTCCCATAAATCACCTATATCTTTAAATTTTGCCCGTGATTTCTCTTCCATTTTAAGTGATTTTTCATATTTTCCTTGCCAACTAAGACAGCATCCCATCCAATGATATGACTGGGCAATTCCCCATTCATCATTTAAATCCAATCTCATATCCAATGCTTTTTTATGAAATTTATATGCTTTTTTAAACAAAGGAATTGAGGCAAGAAGCATTCCATATCCAGCCATACCTTGAGCCAATTCCCTGGATTTGCCAATTTTTGATTCAGCCATATTTAACCATGAAAATGTGTTTGATACAAATTTAAATGTATCTGTAAAAATGTACATCCAATTTAAAGTGAGATAAAACCAGGTGATTTCCCTGTATTTTTCATCAACATTTTCAATTTTCATTCTAATAAAGATAAATGGGAATATGTTATGTAATAATCTGGTAAAAAGACCCTTTAGAATAGTTGATATTACTTGCGCTTTTGTTCTTGGTATTTTAACACCAAGTAAAGATATACCGCTTATCAATGTTTCCTCACATTTTTCATATTCTGCCTTTTTAAAATATCCTAATCCTATTTTTCTATACGTTCTTGCTTTTTCTAATTTACCTTCTTTTAAGGATACGATTTCTTTTAATGTTTTTATGGCTTCATCGCTTTTCCCGACTGTCAGATATACTTCTGATAAATTTTCTTTTGCTTCAATCCATTTATTATTATTCTTTTGTTTTTTATCCTCTAAAATCCGGATGCCGATATTGAAATACTTTATTGCTTCTTCATTTGCGTAACCTTCCTTTGCTTTTTCCGCGGCAGGCAGCACGTATTCAAGTGTTTTATCCTTATCACCTGACTCCGTGTAATGATAGGCAAGCTCGAACAGTGCAGAGTCTATGTTGTCTTTGTTTAATGTTTCTATGCTTCGTGCGATTTGATTATGAAGGTTTTGCAGGTTTTCTTTATTGATTTGACTTAAGAAGGTTTCATGAATTTTATCATGAGTAAATAAAAAGCTGCCTTTGTTTCTGCCTTCTTCAATTAACTGTGTTTGCGTCAATGTGTCTATTATTGAAATAATATTTTCTTTATCGTAGGGCAGTAAATTATACAGGAGTGTAATTTCAAATTCACGGCCTATTACAGAACCTGCGCGTAATATCTTTTGCTGCTCATCGTTTAGGTTTTCTATATGTTTTAATAAGAGGTCAATGATGTTGTTTGTGATTTTAATTTGATTGATTTTATCCCAATCCGTATTCCAGGAACCATTTGCCCATACGATAGCTTTATTCTGTACCAGTTCGCGCAGTAATGTGATAGCAAAAAAAGGATTGCCTTGTGTTTTTTTCATCAGGTAATTACTTAGTGTTTCAGCTTCTTGCAGATCTTCGCCGAGAAGCTGAGCAATCAATTCATTGAGTTTATTATTGCCCATTTTTTCCAGGATTATGTTTTTGACGGGTTTTTTATTATTGATTGAAGCTTGTATGATTTTATTCAGGCTATGTGTTGTATCAATTTCGTTATTTCTATAAGTGCCGACAATAAACAGGTTTGTATCTGCTATTTTGTCCATTATTTCTGACAGCAGTGTGAGGGTTCCTTCATCCGCCCACTGAAGGTCATCCAGAAACAGGACGCATGTCTGACCTTGTTCGGCCAGGCTGCATAAGAAATTGCTTGCAGCCATTAAGAATCGTTGATTTTCACGTTCGCTTTCCAGTTCAACAAGCGGCGGCTCATCCTTTAATAAATATTCCATATTGGGATTGAGTTGTATTATTATCCTCCCTAAAGATCCTGCGATTTTATGTATTCTCAGGGCCTCTTTTTCCTGATCCTCTTTAGTTAGTTTTTGTATCTTGTTCAGATAGTCATTGAGAATGTCTTTAAACGGATGATACGGGATTTTATTTTCCTGATTCAAGCAGCGGCCCTGAAGGAATAGACCTCCTTTTTTATAACCTTTGTAATATATATTTTGTTTAAGAGCATCAACAAGACGGGTTTTTCCAATACCTGCTTCTCCTCCTATTAAACAGATACTTCCGTTATTATCGATTGCCTTGTTATAAGCGTTTTTAAGTAAGGAGAATTCCTGTTTTCTTCCGATTAAATGTGTCTGGTAGCTGAGTTTAATTTTTGGATCTTTTTGCGCAATGATAAAGTTAAGTGAACCGCTTTGAAATAGTTTAAGGTCGTTAAGGAGTCCGGAGGCGCTCTGATACCTTAAGTCAGGTTCTTTGGCCAACAGTTTTAGTAAGATTTCTTCAATTATTTCAGGGATTTCAGGATTGAGTTTGCGGACAGAGGGTGGAGTCATTGCTGCCTGCTGATGTATGAGACTGCCGATTTCGGTGGCTTTAAAAGGGAGTTCTTTTGCAAGCAGTTCATAAAAAATAATACCAAGGGAATACAAGTCGCTTCTCTCATCTATTACTGTATTGATAATACCAAGCGCTTCCGGTGACATATATCCGAATGTTCCCACAACAGCATCTTTACCCTTAATTTGTGTCAGCTCCAGGACGTGTGCCAGTCCGAAATCCATTACAACGATATGTATTTGTTCATTTTGCGCGTGAGATGGGCGCATCATCATTATATTAGCCGGTTTAAGGTCTCTATGTATAATGTTTCTGCTGTGTACGTATTGAAGAGCTTCCGTGATTTGCTGTATAATTATTATTATATCGCGCAGTGATAATTTATTCCCGGAAGAGATGGTTTCACGGAGGCTTAAGCCTTTTATCATTTCCTGAATAATATAGGGTATGCCGTTATTCTCACCTGTGCCATGGAATTTGATAATGTGAGGGTTTTCCAGTTTACTGATTGTCTGAGCTTCTTTTTTGAACCTGATCTGGTCTTCTATATATTTTGAGGTTGAATCCGGCTTAAGGAATTTTATGGCTACATGATTGTCTGAATTTATGTCCAGTGCTTTAAAAACAGTAGACATCCTGCTTTCACCCAGTTTTTTAATAAGCTGAAAACGGTTGTCGATTGTTTGGTTGATCGAAGGTTGCATTGAGCTTCCTGTTACAAATGATACAGCTATTCTACCATGAATAGCTGTATACAGCCAGAATAATTATCTATATGTAGTATTTATCTTAAGCAGCTGATATTTCAACCTCCGTCCCCATATCAATGATGATATAAAAAACTGCATAAATTCCTGTATTTTTATAATCTTTGCTGTATAATGAAACTCATGAAGAGATGGTTTATTTTTGCAGTGGTTATTCTCATTATGTTATCAGGGGGATCGATTTATTCCGGAGAGACAATTTATTCCATGCGGGTAAACGCGGGAATTTCGCTGCCGTTTTCGAGTTATATTTCAACTTATCTGGATACCGGTTTAACGGGAGGCCTTGATTTCTCCATAAAAAAAGATTTCTGGATGCTTTCTATGCAGTATTCTGTAGGGTTTATTATGTTTCCGCTTAAAGATACTGCTGATTCTTCCTTTATTTATATTCCAATAACAATAGGACTCATGTACAAAATACCTTTGATGCTGCCTAAAGGGCTTTTCTTTCACGCGTTTATTGAAACCGGTATTGGAATTGAGATGCTCAGAGGCGGTGGTAAAACTGATATAGGTTCAGGGTTTGTTTTTAATCTGGGGCCGAAATTTACCTATCGTTTTCATGATTATTGGGAAGCAGGTTTGTATATAAAATGGGCTACACTTACAGATAAGGACGAAACCGCGTCATTTCTGAATTTTCAGTTATTCGCGGAGTACAGGTTATAGGGTGAAATATGTATATTAAACGTTTCAGTTTATTCTTATTCGTATTTTTTATCTTGTCATGCGGTAATTATTCTCTGCTTGAAAAAATAGGTCCTCAGGATGATATGGATTATTTTATGTTTAAGGCAGGGAATATCTGGGAATTTTCCGCTAAAACAATTGAAACGCCCGGGGATACTAAAAATAGCCTATTAAGATTAATAATGATTGAAAATCCGAAATTTAAAAATGCTCAATACTTTTCCTTTGTATATAGTTCATCCAATGATGGAGATCTTGAGTTTTCATTTGAGACTAACTATAATTCGGCTTTTATTAAATCAGCTTACGGTTATCGTAACGCAATTAATCTATTAAATGAATTCAGCACAAATACAACCGGAGCCGTGGGTTATCCTGAATATTTAACTTTTCCCTTTATAAAATTTCCGTTTGTTGAAGGATTATCAAATAATTTCACAGCTGATCAGGTAATATCGAACTATCCACTGTCACAGGCGGTTTCTCCAAGACCGGTGAATATTCACATTGATGGTTCAATGATAATAGAACAGAACAATCTGACTCTTGAAGTAATGGGGACAGAGTATACAAGATGTATAAAAGTTAAATACTCATATATAATGGAAATAACCAGTCTGATTGACAATCTTCCTTATGCTGCCGGAGATAGTATCTTCTATGCAAAAGAGGATTCTCAATACTATCTCGCGCCTAATACAGGTATTATTCGTATTACAAGGCTCAGAAGTAAACGAAATGAACTAAATCAGTTTTCGGAGTGGTATTTAAATGCTGAATTGTTAAAATTTTCACCTACCATGTAAGAATTTATCCACATTTTGCCGATAGTTAAAAAAACGCCCTTAAAAACGTATTATATAGAAAAAAGGCTGAATATATGGCTCTTGATGAAAAAACAAACGAGAAGAAAAATATTAATGCTGATTCATTGAATAACTCCGATGCCGGCGGTTCAAAGGCTATGGTCAAGATTCTTGATGAAAAAGACAAGATCATAGTAAGTCTTAAAGAAGCTGCTACAAAAAGAGATAAGTTAAATGAAAATCAGATAAGAATACTCTCAAATGATAACGCAGATAAAAGCTATGAAATAAAAAAGATTGATAAAAAACTCACTGAAATAGAAACATCCCTTAATAAAAAAACTTCTCAGTTGGATATTTACAAAGACCGCACCGAGAATTATGGCGCGAAACTGGAAAACTTAAAAACATCAATCGATGAATATAGAAAGCAGATAGCTAATTCTCTGGCGCAAGTCAGTGATATGGTGTCTGTTGAGTTAACAAAAAGGGAAGAAAAGTCGGATAAAATATCAGGTTTGCTGCGTGAGAATTACAGTAAACTCGAAAACAAAATATCCCAGGTTGATTCAAATTACAAAGAAGTCATATCAAAAATCGCTGAAAAACAGGTTAAGGCAAAGGAATTTATAAGAAAGGCTCTTCAAGACCTTCAGGAAGCCTTAAACCTTCTGGATATTAATTCAACCGGAATAATGATAGACAGGACGGTCTTTGATGATTTTTCACATATTATCAATGAGTCGGGAAGCGCATTTGCAGAGTTAAGTTCCAGGACAAAAGAAGCTTCAACAATTGTCAAAAACATTGAAAATGTAAATATTCAGCTATCTTCCGCTCCTAAACTTGATGGTATTTTAAAGGACCTCAAGGAGATCAGTACAGGAGAATATAAAAAACCCTCTGCTGCGCCGCAGGCTCCTGCTCCTAAAACTGTATATAGAGGGCCTGCAGAGAATGATCTTGAGAGTTTTATGGCAGGGGTCTCAGGGCAGCCGGCTTCACCCGGTGCGCCCGGAAGCGCTCCATCTGCGTCTGTTTCACCCGGTGCGCCCGGAAGCGCTCCATCCGCGTCTGTTTCACCCGGTGTGTCCGGAACCACTCCATCCGGACCTGTACAGTCAATACCCGGAACTCCCGGAGTATCTACGTCATCCGGACCTGCTCAGATAATACAGTCCATTCAACCTTCCCGTATAGAGGGAATTCCAACGGAAAAAAAAAGCCCTGATATAAGTCCTCAGGCTTTTTTTACAGGGGTCCCCGGAACAAGCGGTGATGCTACAGTAGGCAGGATGACATTTGCGCCCGGAGGTCAGGCGTATTTTGCCGGAATGCCCGGGAGTTTGATTCAGTCTGTCCCCGGAGGTGAAGCTGTGCCCGGGGTAATGATGCAGCCTTCGGCTGTTCCCGGACAAGTTGCCGTTGCGCCTTTGCCTTCCGGGGTATCTACAGTACAACAAGTTCCCGGAATGCCTGCACAGCAGCAAACTCCAGTACCAGGAGTACCTTTTCCGACCGGAATGCCTGCACAACAGCAAACTCCAGTACCAGGAGTGCCCGGAGTTCAAGGTGCTTCAGCCGGCGGTGCTGCTACTGCAGTGTTAAGTCCTCCGGAAACAAAAGGGCCCACTGAAGTTGAAGCAAAACTTTCTTCGGATGAAACACTTGATGTTGATATGACACCAAAGGGTACTCAGTCGTTTGAAGCTGAAGATGATATTGTTACCAGGACAAGTCCTAACCTTGCTCCATATAATTGGGACATGCTTCCTTCCACTTCTTCACTTTTAAGATTCAGGCATATGCTTAATAACGCAAAAAAAGCTGAGGAAAAAAATGACTATATAAAGGCCTTGAAAGTTTATGAAGCAGTGCAGAATCAGAAGACAATACAGGATGATTCTCTGGCTCTGCATGTTTTGAATGATCAGATTGAGGCAGTAAACAGGAAGGCCAGAGCCCAGATAAGTGATAATGTCAAAAAGAATAAAAAATTGATTTAATAGTCTTTTTTAAGAATGCCTCCAACTTACCTTTGTCAATTATCATTTTTTTTTGTAAACTTCTCTAATGAATGATACAATTCTTGTCAGACTTGATATAAGCAAAATAAGTGATACGCTTAGTAAACGTGATCTGGATTCAGAATCCGGCAAAGAAAAAATATTAGAGAAAATGATTGACAGATTTCAGATGAAAATTGAAGATGAATCAAGGGAGTTTGAGAACGGACGCGGTTTGTTTGAGATCTGCTTGTTCGAGGCTCAGTGACTTTAAAAATTTTTGTAAAAAGGTATCTGGAGAATGGACTTTAGAGAGTTCTTTTGGCTGTAAAAGACCGAAAGGACAGTTTTTTAAGAGCTATATTTAAAAATCAGGAGTGAATAAATGAGGAAAAATACCGGTATTATATTTTTAATTTTAGTTTTCGTTTTAACGGGATATGGAACGGCGTTTGCCGCGGATCCTATGCCCGGGTCTCAGTTTTTCTATCTTGGTATGGGAGCAGGAAACTTTTCTTTAGGCGGGGCGGGATCATCACAACTGGGTAATCCTGAAGGTATTTTTTATAATCCTGCCTTGATGGCTGTTAATGAGCAGTTCAGGATAGGTCTTAATTATGGTGCAATTGGAACTGATAACAAATATTCGTCGCTTGGATTATCACTTCCGAGCAGCCGAGGGGTATTTACATTTAATATACTATACGCGGATACTCCCGGGACAGGGATTCTTGAGTCCGGTAAAACTACAGGATTAAAGTCCGCTTTTTCAAAAATGATTACGCCTCATTTTCTCTTTGGGTTTGGTATTAATATAATGAACACCGAGTTCAGACCCGGGAATAGCAGTGATTTTGCAGGAGCTTTTGACCTTGGGTTTATGTTTCTTGAGACCGGAACTGATATTGAAATTAAAAAATCCCTGAAGGAAAAAGGGTTTGGATTCAGGGATTTTATTTTCGGGTTTTCATTTATGAACCTCGGGTGGGGTCTTGATTCAGGCGGCTACAGGTCTTTTCCGGATGCTTCATTAAAAACAGGGGTGTCATTCTCGTTTTTTAAGAGCAGTATAATAGACATATCTTTTATGGGTGACTTAACAGTTCCGTTTTCAGATTTTCAGGTTAGAGCAAATTTTGGTGCCGGAGCACGTTTTTTTGATATTTTAAACGCGCATATAGGGGTTGTCGTCGGTAATAAGAATCTGGGGCCGATTACTCTGGGCTTTTCTATTAATCCAAAAATCGCAGACGGGTCGTTGGAACTTGCCTATGCTTTGGTTCCATTTGATTTCAACAATAATATAAATGAAACGGGACATTTTGTATCGCTGAATGTTACATTCGGTGCCCTGGACAGAGAGCCTCCTGTTGTCAGGATGAAAAGCAGGGTTGAGCATTTTTCTCCAAACAATGATGGAGTAAAAGACAATGTTATATTTGATATAAGTATTGGAGACAACAGAATTCTCAAGGGCTGGGTCGTTGAGATAAAGGACAGCAAAGGCAGGATTGTAAAGAGATTAACAAGCCATGGTGAATCCAGAGAAACATTGAGTTTCAAACTGTTTTTTGAAAAACTCTTTGCCAGGAAACAAAGTGTTAAGGTTCCAAAGACATGGGTATGGAATGGGACAGGTACTGATGGTAAAAGGGTTGCTGACGGGGTTTACACATTTCAGGCACGTGCATGGGACGCGAAAAAGAATATGGGTTTTTCTACAAAAGGGACAATTGTTGTTGATACAGTGGCTCCTCAGGCGGACTTAAAAGTCAATTTAACCCTGTTTTCTCCTAATAATGACGGTAAAAAAGATTTTATACTTATTGACCAGAAAACAACCGGTAAGGATGTTGACTGGCAGGGAATTATAAAAAATGATAAGGGAAAAATTGTCAGAAAATTCACCTGGAAGAAAAAACCTGATGGCAAACAAAAATGGGATGGGAAAGATAATGACGGCAAGATTGTTAAAGACGGAATTTATACATATATCCTTAAGGGTATTGACAAGGCCGGTAATAAAATAGAAAAAAAATTAACAAATATTACGGTATCGACAAAGCTGACAGCTGTTGATGTCAGCACTGACAGGGATGCGTTTTCACCAAACAAGGATAATGTTGCCGATACTGTGACGTTTACTCCGGTAATTGAAAACCGCAAATTCTTTGAAAGCTGGAAGCTGTTAATTACAGATAAACTTGGTAATGAGATAAAATCATACAGTGGAAAAATAAGGGTTCCTGCGAAGATAATCTGGAATGGTCAGACAAAGGACGGTTTGACTGTAAATGACGGGGTGTATTCTTACATTTTATATGCTTTTTACAAGGATGGTAATAATCCAAAATCATTTAAAAAGAAAATAATTGTAGATACAAAAGCCCCTGTTATTTATTTAAAGACATCTCCAAAGCTATTTTCTCCTGATGAAGACGGTGAAAATGATCAGTTGAAAATAATCATTAAAATCGATGATGTATCTCCTATTAAAAAATGGAAGCTTGTTATCAAAGAAAAAGGAAGAATCTTCAAAACTTTCACAGGAGTTAATCTCAAGAAATCATCTTTTATTATAATATGGAACGGGAAGAGTGATAAGGGAGTGATTGTCGAGAGCGCGTCGAAATATAAGATTGAGATGTATGCCTGGGATCTATTAGGAAATAAGGGAAAAAGCAATATATCTGAAATTGAAATTGACATTCTTGTTATCAAGACTTCAAGAGGTCTTAAGATAAGGATTTCAAATATTGAATTTGCCTTTAATAAGTGGGTTTTGAAAAAACCAAACAGCCCTATTTTAAACAGAGTCGGAGAAATATTAAAAAAATACGCGGACTATAAGGTTCTTATAGAAGGTTATACAGATAATATAGGGAATCGGAATTATAACATCATGCTTTCATCAAGAAGAGCAAGAACCGTTATGAAATATCTTATCAAGCGGGGAATAAAAGCTGAGAGAATGATTGCTCAGGGTCTGGGAATGGCAAGACCTGTGGCATCAAACAGAACATCATGGGGCAGGGCAAAAAACAGGAGAGTTGAGTTTATACTTGTAAAAGATGAGTAAATTAAATGTTTAGTATTCTTGTTGTTGATGATGAAAAGCTCATAAGGGATCTATTAAGGGATTATCTTGCTAAAAACGGGTTTAAGGTTGATACCGCCGTTGATGGTATTGATGCGCTTGCCAAGTATGAATCAAACGGCTATGATCTTGTTATAACGGATCTGAATATGCCTGAGTTGGACGGTATTGGTCTTTTAAAACAACTTAAAGCTGTAAGTCCTGATATATCAGTAATAGTAATTACAGCATATGGAACAATAGAATCTGCTATAGATGTTGTTAAAGAAGGCGCTTCTGACTATGTATTAAAGCCTTTCATTCTGGAAGAGGTTCTTATAAAAATCCAAAAGGCCTTTAATATTAAGACCCTTTCCAAAGAAAATGTGGCTTTAAAAACCGAATTAAACAAGACGTTTAATTTCAAAAATATAATTGGTAAAAGCAGGAAAATAAAAGACCTGCTTTCACTAATAAAAAAAGTTTCACTGGTAAGGAGTAATATCCTAATAACAGGTGAAAGCGGTACCGGTAAGGAGATAGTTGCAAGGGCTATTCACGTAAACAGCGGAAATAAGAATGGTTTATTTACCGCGATTAACTGCGGAGCAATACCTGAGAATCTTCTTGAGAGTGAACTTTTTGGTTATAAAAAAGGTGCGTTCACCGGAGCTTATAAAAATAAGGAAGGTCTTTTTATTACCGCTTCAAACGGTACGATATTTTTAGATGAAATTGGAAATATGCCGATGTCTCTGCAGGTTAAAATATTAAGGGCCCTTGAGACAAGGGAGGTTCAACCTATTGGAAGCAATGAGTTTTTGCCTTTTAATGCCCGTATTATAGCAGCGACTAATTCCAATCTTGCGTTGGCTATTGACCATGGCACATTCAGGGAAGATTTGTACTATCGTCTTAATGTAATAGAAATTAAACTTCCGCCATTACGTGAGCGTTCAGAGGATATACCTTTATTGGTAAGGTATTTTATTGAAAAAAAGTATAAAGGGATCAACAAACTTGTAAAGGGTGTAACTCCGGAAACCATGGAGCTTCTATGTATTTATGACTGGAAAGGTAATATTCGTGAGCTTGAAAATATTATCGAACGATGTATTGTATTGAGTGATACGGAAAGAATTGGGGCTGAATGTCTGCCGGCATTTGTAAAAAATCCGAAGTCAAGAAGCCTTCCTAAATTCGATAGAAACATAAAGATTCAGCTGTTGAAGGACGCGGCTAGAGAATTTGAACATGATTATATTACGTATGTATTGAATCATTTCGACAATGATAAAAAAGCAGTCGCGAATGTATTGGGAGTTAGTCTAGCCTCTATCTACAGAAGGCTTGAAGAAGAAACTCCTCAAGATAAGAAAAAATAATTATGTTTGAATCTTATTCTTTTAATCAATTATTAATATTGTTATGGATAGTTGTAGTGAGAGGCTGTTGCACAATCTTCAAAAGAAAGTCGCATATAAGTTCAGGTCAGTTGCAGAACCTTGTTTTTTGAAAAAAATGTAAGATTATACTGTTATATCAAAGGGATGTTGCAATACCTAATACTGATTTTTGAATAAATTTGCTTCAAGCAGCATGCTTCTTTGGGTAATTAATTATATGCGAGTTTGTGTTTTCAAAAAACAAGGTTCTGCAACGTACTTGCGAATATTTTTTCTATTTTGTTTGCCCAATATAAATTTCAGCAGGCCCTTTTACATAGGTCTGACATGCCAGACGGACTTCTTCGGAAAGATTGTGTTCTTTTGCAAAATGCTCCTCGTGAGGAGTTCTTTTGTTGAAGTTATCATGGCCGGATATAATTGTTATTTTACAGAATCCACACCTGGCATGACCGCCGCATCTATTAGGTATTTTGATTCCGTATTGCCCAAGGGTAAGCAGAAGTGAAGTAGCGGGATTTGTTTCAATTTCGATGTTATCGCGATTTTTTATCGTTAGTTTGGCCATAATTAAATGTAATCATTTTTTAAAAAAAAACACTTGCATTATGCACATATGTGCAATATAATTAAAATGAATGGTATGAATGGTATGAAAGGATAAAATATGCCTCGTAATAAAAAGCAGAGGATGGTACATCGTCCGCCATTGTTCACTTCCTATAAACCCACGGGAATCAGGACAAGCGAATTGGAACAGATTCCGCTTAGTCTTGACGAGTATGAAGCAATCAAACTTGCTGATTACATGGAGATGGATCATGCAGAGGCCGCTCTTGAAATGGAAATATCCCGTTCTACTTTTTCCCGTCTTATTGAAAAGGCGCGTAAGAAGGCCGCAGAATTTCTGGTTGAAGGAAAGGTGTTATATCTTGAAGGCGGGAATATACATTTTCGGGGTAATAGAATTCGATGCCTTGATTGTTCGTATATTTTTAATACAGAGATAGAAAAAGCAGCTTCCGAATGTCCTGAATGTCATTCAAAAAATCTTGTAAATCTTGCAGGAGGCTTTGGACATGGTAGATGTTGTGTAGATAATAACTTTAAAAAAGGAGGTAATTATGCCAAGAGG
>JAGLSM010000100.1 GCA_023135745.1 Spirochaetota bacterium
CACATCCCCTCCTTGTGACGCAGCTAGAAATGTAAATTTTCCTTTGTTAAAGAGTATCATTGGGGTATAGAGATGTCAACAAAAAATAAGCAGCACTTTCTGAGCATTCTGAACTTTTTCAAGATCAGTTTTTTTCCTAAAAGATGTATTTTCTGTGATGATTGGTTTGAAGCTAAGGGTCTTATGTGCAAAAAATGTATTAATTCAATCTGCAAAATGGATAGACGTAAAACAAAATGTCTTGTTTGTGATTCTGAAATCGATAAGATGGATAAGAATGATACTGATACTTGTTCATCATGTCAGATGGGTAGGCCTTCATTTTCAAGGAATTTAAGCGCGATGGATTACAATGATGCGTTGGGAAAACTGATACATGCTGTGAAATTCGGGCAGCATAGACAGGGCTGTCATGATCTGGCAGAGATTATGCACCGCCTTATTCCTGAATTGAATGCTGATAATACAGTTCTTTCATGGATACCCCTATCCCGTAGAAGAAGGCTTCAACGAGGATTTAACCAGGCAGAAGAGATTGGGAAGCTCATTGCGGAAAAGAGGGATATATTATCCTTGAATGTTTTGAGCCGGATTTTAAATACAAAACCGCAGGCAAGATTAAACGCGGAAAAAAGAGTTGAAAATATTAAGGGTGCCTTTGTTCCTTTAAATAATGACAAGTGGGTGGGTAAAAACATTATTCTGATAGATGATGTAATAACATCAGGATCAACCGCGCAAGCGGCTGCTGAAACGCTGCTTAAGTATGGATCAGGAAGGATCACTCTATTAACTGCCGGAAGGGGGTAGGCGCAGGCAATGACCGGAGATTGAAATCTCCGGTCATGAGAAAAATCATACAGCATGAACTCAGAATATTTTCTCATTTATGAGAAAAATGAGTAAAAAGGTGACATAAAATTCAATATTTTTTAAATCTATATATGTTTTTGTACCTTATATTTCCGGTTTTTTTGTATTTATAAAGAAAAAACAGTATAAATTCAGGAAAAAACGGCAGTTTTTTATAAAAAAGACCTAAAAACAGCAGGAAATTGCCATAAACTGCTTTATTTCAGCTTTTTGGCATATAAATTGCAACATTATAGGTGTTGCCCCTCTCTTTTTAAAGTAGCGGGTTTGTTACGGTGTAATAATCCCGTCATAAATTTTAAAAAGAAAGACCCCTTGCTTATAAGCTTGGGGTTTTTTTTTACCCAATTTTTAAAATTTAATCCGGCTTGATTATATTTGATAAGTATGCCATATTGTTTTCAAGTATTAATAATATCAAAATAACTGAATTGAATGATTATTCTAATTAGTTTATGGGCACCTCTAAAAACCCGACAAAGGAGGGGTTTAAATGCTGTTTTGCCCACAAGGGTACCTTCAAATTAGGATTATTAGAGGTACCCTTATATTCTTTAAATATTGAACAAAAAATATTGAATAAATAAAAAAACGGGCTGAATATGTTTGAAAAATATGTAAAAAAAATTCTGGATGCAAGTGTTTATGATGTTGCTGTCGAGACTCCTATTGACAGTGCAGACTTTCTCAGCGCTCGATTAAAAAATAATATACTTATCAAGAGAGAAGATCTGCAGCCGGTATTTTCTTTTAAAATCAGAGGAGCGTATAACAAGATAAAACTTCTTAATGATGATGAAAAGAAAAGAGGGGTTATCGCGGCATCTGCCGGGAATCACGCGCAGGGTGTAGCTCTGTCTGCATCAAAACTCGGGATAAAATCAAGAATAGTAATGTCATTAACTACCTCTGAAATAAAAGTGGACAGTGTAAGGAAAATGGGCGCGGAGGTAATACTTTATGGAGACACATTTGACGAAGCATATATTCATGCTAGGGATTTATCAAAAAAAGACAATAGCATATTCATCCATCCCTATGATGATCCGGATGTTATAGCCGGACAGGGGACTATAGGAATGGAGATGCTTCGGCAGTACTCAAAGCATATTGACGCGATATTTGTTCCTGTCGGCGGGGGCGGGCTGATTGGCGGTATTTCTGTATTTGTTAAGTATTTAAGACCTGAGATTAAAATCATTGGAGTTGAGGCTGATAATTCTGCTTGTCTATATGAAGCTTTGAAAGCAAATGAACGGGTAGTTCTTCCTCAAGTCGGTCTATTTGCTGATGGTGTTGCTGTGGCTCAAGTTGGTGAAGAACCTTTTAAACTTGCAGGGAAATATGTTGATGAAGTTATAAGGGTGAGTACAGATGAAATCTGCGGAGCAATCAAGGACATATTTGATGATACCAGATCAATTGCTGAACCCGCGGGAGCTCTTGCTCTTGCAGGTCTGAAAAAATATATTGTTGACAATGACCTAAGTGATAAAACCCTGATAGCTGTTAACAGCGGAGCCAATGTAAACTTTGACCGTCTTCGTCACATTGCTGAAAGATCAGAGTTAGGTGAAAAACGTGAAGCTATAATGGCAGTTACAATTCCTGAGCAGCCGGGAAGTTTCAGGGCGTTTTGTGAAACCCTGGGGAATCGTGATATTACCGAATTTAATTACAGGTATGCGGAAAAACAGGAGGCCCATATATTTGTAGGTGTGCGCATGAAGAAGGGTGACGGCGGGAGGAAAAACCTTGTTTCTACATTAACTTCTGATGGGTACAAGGTTGTCGATATGACAGATAATGAAATCGCGAAAATACATATAAGATATATGGTAGGTGGACATGCTCATGAAGTTAAAGATGAGGTTATGTATCTTTTTGAGTTTCCCGAGAGACCGGGGGCGCTTTTAAAATTCCTGGATGGACTTGGTCATCGTTGGAATATTTCAATGTTTCACTACCGCAATCATGGCGCGGCTTACGGCAGGGTTCTCATGGGGCTTCAAATTTCTCAGGGAGAAAAGAAGGAAGTAACTGATTTTCTTAATAACCTTGGATACAGGTATTGGGAAGATAGCGATAATCCGGCATACAGGTTATTTCTAGCATAAAAAATAAAACAAATCCTATTTTACTATTTAATCCTGATGCTTATTATAGTTATGTCGTCAATGTTGGACTCCGGAAGTTCAGTAGATTTTATTTTATTTAAAATAAAATCGTTTAATTGATTCATTGTAATTGCAGCTTTATTCTTTTTCATATGATCTTCAAGTAATTTAACCAGGATGTCATCTTCAAAATCAACGTTTAACGGATTGAGTGATTCCACAATACCATCGGTAAATAGTATTATAATATCGCCCTTTTCAATTTTTTTCTCAGCTGAAGTGAATTCCATGTCTTTAAAAATTCCGATGATACGTCCCTTGGTTTTTAACGGGATAATCCTGCTTGAATTCTTTTTTATTAAATACTGGGACGGATGAGCCGCGCTTGAATAAATGATTCTGTCTTTATAAATGTCAAGGATAAAACTTGTAAAAAAGTTTTTGCTTATTAATTCATCTGCAAATTTTCTGTTAATGTAATCCATTCTTTCATGAGGTTCTCTGTTTTTAAAGGATTCTTTGTTTAATATGTCAATCTGCATTGTTGTCATTGCAGCCTGTGCTCCGTGTCCGCTGACATCAGAAATCATAAAGGAGGCGATCCCTTTTTTTAATACTGATACATTGTAGTAGTCTCCGCTTACTTTTTTATTCATAGGTAAATAACGTATATCAATATCAAGTTTGTTGATTTTTGTATAGAAATCCTTTGATGTAAGAATTGTCTTTTGTACAGATGATGCTTCCTGAAAGTCTTCATCAATTATCATTTGCTTCATAGCCAATTCATTCTCATTTTTTTTGTTATGAAGGAGATTGTTAATTCTTGCAATGAGTTCCTTCGCGTTGAATGGTTTTGTTATATAGTCATCCGATCCGTATTCCAGACCTTCAATTTTCTGTAGAATATTAGCTTTTGCAGTCAAAAGTATTATTGGAGTGTGTTTTAAAATCGGATCTGATTTAACTATTTTACATAATTGATATCCGTTCATATTCGGCATCATTACATCAGAGAGTATTAAATCCGGCAGAGTTTTCTTAGCCTTTTTCAGTCCCTCTTTTCCATCCGAGGCATATTGTATTCTGTATTTCTTTTTTAAAATAAATCCAATGAACTTTCTCATTTCAGGATTGTCATCAATAACCATTATTAAAGGGAATTTTTTCTGATTAATGCTTGATTCTTCTTTTGTTTCTATACTTAACTGCTCACTTACATTTTCTTCGTACGTATCATATTGATTAAGCATACTTATAATCTCAAATGAATTTATCTTTTTAAAATTTTCCGAGAGATTTTCTTTGCCGGTTGTGGTATTGTAAGGTATTTTAACCGTGAAAGTTGTTCCAATTCCTTTTTGACTGATTACTGAAATTGTACCGCCATGCAATTCTACAATTTCTTTTGTAAGAGTTAATCCTATTCCTGTACCCTGATTATTATGAGACTCGGAATCTCCTGCCTGTCCGAAGCGGCTGAAAATTACACTTATATCCTTGTGTGAAATACCAATCCCGCTGTCGTGTACTTCAATAACAAATGTTTCTTTCTTTGAGTTTAAAGAGAGCGTTATACTGCCGCCCTTTGCTGTAAACTTTAACGCGTTTGAAAGCAGGTTGAAAACAGCTTTCTGAAACAGGTTTCGGTCTATATTTGCGATAAGGCCTTCAGTATTATCAATGTATTCAATTTTGAGGCCCTTGCTTTCAGCCGCGGATCTGATATTAAGCATATAAAACTGGAGGAGATTTGAGATATTGGTTTTTGTATAATTAACCAGCATTTTCCCTGCTTCTATTTTTGAATAGTCCAACAGGTTATTTATGAGTTTTAAAAGATTGCTTGCGTTGTACATTATTGAATGGAAAATGTCATTATTTGTGTCGATTGTTTTGCCGTAATCTCCAAAGAGTAGTGATTCAACCGGGCCAAGGATCAATGTAAGAGGCGTTCTAAGTTCATGTGAGACATTTGTGAAGAATTTTGTTCTGAGACTGTTTAACTCTTTAAGCTTTTCGTTAGTATCTATTAGTCTTTCGTTAGCCTCTAATGCATTATTCTCAGCCATACTGATTCCCTCAAACAGGTAGATGCTTTTTAATGTACTGCTGATTTGTAATCGTAAAGTTTCGTAGATTATTCCTTCTTTTGGGCCGATCTCCAGAATTATAATTCCAAGCTGATCCTGTCTTACAAAAAGAGGTTTGATTATTATTGTGTAACGTCTATTATTGGGAAGGAGCCCTTCAGGAAGAAGATCTTTAGTCAGGTATTCCTTGGATTTTTTTTGAATTGTTTTACGGCCTGATTTATTCCTTGCAAGAAGAAGATTTATTTTCTCAGGCATTTTCCATTTAATATTTCTTTTTCTTGGTACTTCTTTTGGATACAAAGATATATAACAGCTTTCAATTCCAAGCGAGGGAATTTCCTGATTTATCGTATCCATCAGCTTTTCAACATCTCTGGATGACATTAATGCTTGAACGGCTTCAATTGCAGTGTAAAAATGTTTTCCAATCTGAACTCCGCGTACCGCATGTTTAAGTTGAAGCATTTCACCGATCAGAACTCTGGCCATATGAAACAGGATATCAGTATCATGTATTAACGAATTGTCATCAATGTTAAAGAGGATATGATTAGACAGAAGTGTTATGATATTCTGCCAGTAAGAAACATTTATACCCAGAGTAGAATCGTTGCTGAGGAATTTGCTTAATGTTTTTAAAAAATTTAATGAAAATTCTTCACCGGGATTGGAGTTTTTTAATTTTAGTGCTTCCATTACCCAGGCTTCAATTTCTACCGGTTGATTTCTTGAATCTCTGGAAAATTCCAGAATTTTGCCTATCAGCCACTCTTCCTGCTTTTCAATATTATTTTTATTTGTTTTAATATTTAATTCGATATTATTAACATCTGATTCGATCATTTTGATTGATTGTGAGATGCAGCCGCAAGAGGAACGTATTTTTAATTTTGTCGGGAGGATCATTGTTTCCGGGACGAGTTTTCCATCAATCAAATCAACTGCAATTTCCGTAGCTTTTCTTCCCAGTTCATATAGAGGCTGGTTCACAGTTGTCAGCGGAACTTTGATAAATTCAGTTTCTCCAAGATTGTCAAAACCTACGATTGCAATATTACCCGGGACTGAAATTTTTCTTGTTTTTAAAGCTTCCAGAGCGCCAAGGGCCATATCATCATTGGCAAGAGCAATGGCATCAAAGTTAAGTTTATTTTCATCAATTAACTGGTTGACTGCTTTTAATCCTGATTGAGGAGTAAAATCTCCAAATTTAATCAGTTTGTCATTTATTGGGATTTTGCATTCAGTTAAAACATTTTTGTAAGCCTGGAATCTTTCTTCAGCTTCGTAATTTGTCTTCGGACCTCTGATAAAGGCGATCTTTTTATATTTATGTACTTGTATTAAATGCAGTATTGATTCTCTCATTCCTGTTTTATTTTCAACAAGAACGCTTGGGATATTAGGTAGTTTTAACCCAATACTTATAATTGGAATTGGTGAGAATTTATTATAAAATTCAGCAAATTCTTTTTCATTAATAAAATTGGAGAGTGTCCCTGTTGCCATTAATATGGCATCAATATTACGCTTGTTAACTAAATCATATATCAGGTTATGCTGGTAACCGAATCCGTATGGTGAATTGATTGTTTCTCCGGTAAATATATGAAGATTAATATCTCTTTCATTTGCACAATCTTCAACGCCCGGCCATAATTTAATGCTGTAACGGTCTCTAAGATTATTGATAAGCAGGGCAATTGTAGGTCTGTGCTTTTTAAAAGCGGATTTTTTCATAAGAGTCTTATCCCTTCCCGTTAAAAATATCGATCCCGATATTTTTAACGGGAAGGGATAACAGGCAGTATTGTTAGTTATGTTATTTTATCAGTAATGAGATTAAGAGTAAAGAAGAATTTGATTTAATGTATTTGTCCCGATGCAATCGGGACAAATACATTAAATGGTAAATTTTTTAAATTTTTTTGCATGAACGTTGACTACGTTGCAGAACCTAATTTTTTTGAAAATGCAAATTCTCCTACGGAGTTGCTTCGCAAGCGCAACTGATTAATTAAGCCTATGAGAGAATTTGCTGCGAGTAAATTTATTATGTAATCGAGGGTTTAGTTGCTCAAACAGTGCATTTGTCAAAAAAA
>JAGLSM010000101.1 GCA_023135745.1 Spirochaetota bacterium
CAAATTTCCGAAAGATATAACATTCATCCAGTCAAAAATAAAAACGGCAAAGCCAACAAGAAAAATGTTAATCATTATAACAAAAACTAACCGGCGTTTATTTTGGGCAATCAACCTCTACTCCTATGAAAACTTACTATAGTATTGTAACACTTTTTTTATAAAATCTTTAGTTTCTTTGTAGTTTGGAACTCCGTTATTTTTATCAACTGCTTCGGGACCGGCATTATAAGCGCCGAGAGCCTTTGAAAGATTCCCATTATACCTTAACATCATATCTTTTAAATATTTGGATCCTCCGTTGATATTCTGCCTGGGATTAAAAATCGAAGAGACATTCAAGAGTTTAGCAGTCCCGGGCATGAGCTGCATTAATCCTGAAGCACCTTTTGAAGATACTGCATTCGGATTAAAATTTGATTCCTGCCTTATTACAGCCTTAATCAAGGCAAATGGCAAATTGTGTTTTTTAGCCGCGTTTTTAATAAATTTATCAAAAGCTTCCGGACCATATTTTAGATTTGCCTTAATACTCTGTGATGAAATATTTTTTATATCATTTTTATTATTTATCTTTTTTAATGTTGTATTAATTTTAATATTTTTTTTTGGATTCTTATTATTGTTAACCTTCTTGTAATAAGGATTATGCAGATTTGTAACATCCGAAATTCTTTTCTGAATCGAATGCATTCTACTTATGACGTTTTCAATACCTGTCAGCATACAGACCTCTTTAACCGTTATTTTTGTTGTTTCTATAATGTATCTGCTCAGCTATCTCTGAAAGTTCTTTAATTTCTCTTATCTGTTCCTGTTTTAAAAATTCTTTATACTTCTTTTCCTTCACCTTCTCAATTGCCATTTTTTCTTTCCTTGCCTTGGTATATCTTATCTTGGCCTGTTCAAGTTCAAACTCCATGGATCTTATCCTGCGTCTGGAGCCTGTCATTCTACTGTCAATACCTGAAAACTGCATTTTTTTCAGAACTACTTCTGCAACTGTATACAAGGATTTGACTTCATCTTTCCTTATAAGAGTCCCCCGCCTGTAGTTGAGTTCGTTTATAATCGCATATTGGCGGTTAATTTTACCCTGAACTTTGGCAAGTTCATTTTTTTGCTTATCTTCTTCCCTCTTTCTAAAATCAAGGACTTTTTCAAGAGAGAAACGGAACTTACTCATGCTCTAACTCCCCTGCCGGTCCTTGTCCGATGTCCGTATTTTTTGGTTTCCACAAAAAAGGCCTTCAGTCCTTCCATAGCTTCATCTAAATCTGAAGACTCATATATTCCCTGTTTTAAATACTCATTGATCCGTTCAATCATTGTTATCGCTTTATCAATCTTTGGATTTGAACCATGAGCATAAGCGCCAATATTAATGATGTCTTCAGCATCCTTATATACCTTAATTATCTCCCTTACTTTTCCTGCTGTTTTTAAATACGAATCATCAACAAGATCTACCATAGCTCTTGATATTGAAGCAAGAATATCAATCGCCGGGTAATGATTATGCATTGCAAGATCTCTTGAAAGCACAATGTGACCATCAAGATGACCTCTGGCCGCGTCCGCAATCGGATCATTGATATCATCATCGCCTTCAACAAGTACAGTATAAAAAGCAGTAATAGTACCCTTGTCGCTTGTTCCGGTTCTTTCAATTAGTTTTGGAAGAGCTGAAAAAACTGAAGGAGTAAATCCCTTGGTTGTGGGAGGTTCTCCTATTGATAGACCAATTTGTCTTTGAGCCTGGGCAAAACGGGTGAGAGAATCCATTAAGAATAATACATCTTTTCCCTGATCCCGAAAATACTCCGCGATTGCCGTTGCAACATAGGCTGCTCTGATACGCACCAACGGCTCTTGCTCAGCTGTAGCTACAACAATAACAGAGCGGGCAAGTCCCTCTTCGGTAAGATCTTTTTCAATAAAATCCCGAACTTCCTTGCCTCGTTCCCCAACCAGAGCGATCACATTTATATCTGCCTCAGTATTTCTTGCCATCATTGACAGAAGAATTGATTTACCAACTCCTGAACCGGAAAATATACCAACCCGTTGACCTCTTCCGATTGTCAGTACACCGTCAATTGCTCTGACACCTACAGACAAAGTCTTCTTTATCCTTTTCCTTTTAAGAGGTTCCGGAGCTTTAGAAATTACGCTGCGGTACTCTCCTGCATGAACATCAATTCCCCCGTCTATAGGTTTTCCAATACCGTTTAATATCCTTCCAAGCAACTGGTCTCCAACGGGAATTTTAAGAGGATGCCCGGTTGCGGTTATAAGAGCGCCTGAAGATATTCCGTCCATGCTTCCAATACCCATAAGCTTAATGCTATCATCCTCAAAACCCACAACCTCGGCAAGCATCTCCTTTTTATTACGAAGCTGAATTGTACAAAGTTCCCCTATAGACGCCTCCGGACCGTTACCCTCAATAACAAGCCCGGTGACATTCTTGACACGTCCGGTAAACTTAATGGGATCTGTATCCTCTATAAGAGAGACATACCTCTCAAAACGGATATCTTCAAGAGGATTGTCAGTCCTGTAATATTTTTCATATTCTTTTTTTAATTCCGGAAAGTCATCAGAGAGATAAATATTATTGCCGTCATTAAAATCACCCAGAGCCATATCGTCTTCGATATCTTTCATATTACTCTCATAATTCTCATTAATCTTCATTTCCCCTCCCAAGAAAATGCCGAACCTATGACTTAGTAATTAATATACGATATCACGTTCCCGATCTCCAATAGTGATAGGCATTATTTCTTTTATTTTTTCTTCTATTTCCTCAAATTGGCTGGCAATTCTTGCGTCAATGTTACCAAAATCGGTTTCAATAATACATCCGCCCTTGTCTACAGTAGAGTCCTCAAGAATCGAAACATTGTTTATGTCTTCGACCATTTTTATAAATTCTTCTTTATGCTCGGTGGTTAATTCAAGGTCCGCAATATTGACCCTTATTATCAGATTGGTTCTTCCTCTTACCTTCTGAAGAGCATCTTTTATATTATGCATTACAATACCCTTTTGATGCTCTGAGATTGATTTAACAACTTTTCTTGTAATCAGCAGAACAATCATCATGAGCTGTTTTTCAACATTTTTTATAATCTCATTACGCCGCTCAATAGTCGCTGATATTATCCGGTTCAGCGAATTAATTAAACGTGAAACCTCTTCTTTTCCTTCATCGTAACCCTTGTTACGGCCGCTTTCATAACCCCGGTCCCTTGACTGCGTCTCGGTTTCGGAAACCTTTCGTTCGGCCTCCATTATGAGCTCCTTGGCCCGGATCTCAGCATCAGCAATAATCTCTTTTGCTTTGAGCTCGGCCTCTGTGAGTTTATTTTTCCCCTCATCTGAAGCTTTTTTTATCCGGTCAAAGGCGTTATTCTCAGCATCTTTTTTTATTTCTTCAGCCTTAAGTTTTGCCTCTTCTTTTTTCACTTCAAGATCTTTATCCGCGGATTCTCTCATATCCGCGATCTGGGATTCAATCTCCTCTACACTGGGACCTTCGTAAACCTCTTCTTCACCACCTTCAGGCTTCTGTACAATCATATCCGGGCTTTCAAGGGTAACCCTTCTTGAGATTTTCGCTATATCTATAGGTTTATATACTGGTTTAGACAACGAGTTCATCCTCCCCTGCGCGTGCTACAACAATATCTCCGGATTCTTCGAGTTTACGTATGATGTTCACTATTTTCTGCTGAGCTTCTTCAACGTCTTTCAGACGAATCGGACCCATAAAGTCCATATCCTCCCGGAGGAGACTTGCTGCTCTTTTAGACATATTTCTGAAAATTTTATCCTGTACTTCCGAGTCAACAGCCTTGAGCGCTTTGGCAAGCTCCTGACCGTCAACTTCCCTTAGTACCTTCTGTATCGCTCTATCATCAAGAAGAACAATATCTTCAAAGATAAACATTCTCTTCTTGATCTCTTCAGCAAGTTCCGGATCTTCTTCTTCCAGAGCTTCTATTATTGTTTTTTCAGTACCTCTATCCACAAGGTTTAGAACATTTACAATTGACTCAATACCACCGGCTGAAGTGTAATCTTCGCTTGCAAGTGTAGAAAGCTTACGTTCCAGCACTCTCTCAACCTCTCTTAGAATATCAGGAGATGTTCTGTCCATCATTGCAATTCTTTTAGCAACATCAGCTTGAACTTCATGAGGAAGTGAGCTTAAAATTACGCTCGCCTTCTGAGGATCAAGATATGCGAGAATCAATGATATGGTCTGTGGATGCTCACTCTGAATAAAGTTAAGCAGATGACTTGGATCAGTTCTTCTGATAAAGTCAAAAGGTCTGACCTGGAGTGAACTTGTAAGCCTGTTTATGATATCCAGGGCTTTTTGTGACCCTAGAGCTCTTTCAAGGACATCCCTGGCGTATTCGATACCTCCGGTAGAGATGAACCCTTGCGCCATCATCATTTCCTGGAATTCCAGAAGAACCTTATCCTTCTCGTCAGCCTCGACCTTATCCAGACGGGCAATTTCAAAAGTCAACTGCTCAATCTCATCTTCCCTCAAATGCTTGAATATTTCAGCAGACACATCAGAACCAAGGGATACAAGAAATATCGCGGACTTTTGACGACCGGTTAACTGTTTTTTATGACTGTGCAGACCCGCATGATGAGCCGCACGGCTGGCCGCACTTCCGGTACCGCTTCCCGCTGCCGCCTTTTCAGAACCTGCCATAGACTTCCTCCCAAGAGTTATTCAATAATTATCAGCTACATCTTTATCTTTCTATTATACATCTTACTCTCTAAATATACAAATGACTATTCTTCAACCATCCAGGTTCGAAGTACCTGAGCAACATCTTCAGGACGTTCTCTTGCCATATTGATTGCGTTCTCCTGCATTTCCATTCGAGCTTTTTCTTCAAGTGACAGCTCAACTTCAACGCCTTCATCTTCAGCTGCTCTTAGAGCCTGCTCCCTCATACGCTGCTGCTGCAGAGCCAGCTCTTCTTCTCTTATCCTTTTTCTTCTGGCAATTTCCTTTGAAATAACCCTGTACATAAGTGTACCCATAAAAAGGATAAAAAGGGCGGCTACAGCAGCTATGAGTGTCTTGCGGATTCTTTCTTTACTGCGGATTTCATCATCCTCAATCTCAAACTGTTTCGTTCGGTCAAATGGAAGGTGTTTGACAACAACCTGAAAACCTTTGCCGGCATCATAGGCAATCGCGCCTTTTATAATATCTTCAATCTTTTTGATTGATTCAGCCTTGACAGGTGTATATTTTCGCAATATTGAGCCTTGCTGTGTTATTCTCAGATTCCCGTCCTTATCATACAGCTTTTTCCAGGTACCGTCAAGCCATGCTGAAACGGAGATCTTTTTAACCACTACCGGAGCCTTTTTAACTTTGGTCTTTTGGGTTGAATGCTTTGTATTTACGATTTTTTCATTTTTATTGTAGTGAGAAAAACGGTTGATTTTACTCTTAAGTCCCGGAGGAATATTATTCTGTGTGCCTGCAGGACCTTCCGGTATGTATGTAGGACCCTTAAAATTTTCTTTTACTGTCTTCATACTGGTTGTCGAACGAAGAACAACCTTGCCGTCATAGTAAGGAGTTTCCGGATCATCCTTGAGCATAACTATCGGTATAATCTCGTCCTTGCTGACCATCTTCTGATCGAAGTCAAGTTCCATTCTCACAGTAAGGTCAAACCTGTCATCACCAAGAACCTGTTTGAGCTGTTTACGCAGCTGATACTCCATTTTTATACGCAGCTCTTCGGTTATTTTATTTTCAGCCTTTGCCCTTTTCAGATAGTTCGTTTTCTGGTCGTCTGAAAAATCTGAAATAATAGTACCGGTATTATCAGTGACTACAATGTTTTCGGCAAGAAGCCTGTCAATACCGTTAGCAACAAGACTGATTATACCCTTTATCTTTTTCTTGTTTTTATAGATATCAGAAAACGGTTTTTTAATAATTGTAACCGAGGCTTTCCATGGCTGTGTCTTGCTGATGTAAAGGGATGATTCCGGCATTGAAACGGTTAATTTAACATCTTCAATGTCTTCAAGCATCCTTAAATGCCTGATCATTGCACCGATAATTGCCCGTCTTTTCATTACATTACGTTCAAAGTCGGTAGTTGTCCACTTCTCGGTATCAAAGAGTTCCCATCCTTTGATTCCGGTGGGCAGCAGGCTGTCCTGTCCAAGACGCATACGCAGAGTTGCTCCGAGTTTTTCATCACGGACAAGAACAAATCGGTCATCCTTTGTTGTAAACTTTGATCCGTATTCCTGCAGTTTTTTTGTGATTTTCGCGTAATCGCTTACCGTAAGAGGTCTCTTGAATAGATAAACCATCGAACGCTGTGATGATGTGGAAACCGCAAATAACAAAATAATCACAAATAAAGCAAGTACACCGCCCGCAATTATCTTTTGCTTTTTATTGAGCTTCCCGAATATAGATTTAATCTGATTAAAAATTTTTTGAATGGTCTCATTCATAGCTTCCCTCCCAAGAACTATGCCGCCTGTTTAAAACTAACGCAAGTTTGTAATTTCTTTATATGCCCTTAATACTCTATCTGTTATGGATTTTGTAAGTGCAAGAGCCATTTCAGCCTTCTGAGCCGCAATCATAACTGAATGTATAGAAACACTTTCCGGTTTTGTAATCATCTTTTTTGTGAGGTCATTCGACTGCATTTGAAGATCATTAACCTTTCCAAGAGCTCCTGAAAAGAGTTCTGAAAAAGATTTTACAGCAGCATCAGGGTTTTCCTGAGTCTTTCTAAATCTGAAATGCTTTTTATCCGTAGCATTAAGTCCGACCTTGTGACCAACAACTTCATCTAATCCGTATAGTTTCATTATAATTACCTGCCAATCTCTAGAGCTTTATTGAACATCTGTTTTGTACCCTGTATCATTGTAATATTTGCCTCGTAACTCCTCGTTGCGGAAATAAGATCAACCATTTCCTCAACAACATTAACGTTCGGCATTTGTACATAACCCTTTTTATCACCGAATTTTATAGCATCAGGATGAGATGGATCGTATTTAAGACGCGGTTTACGGTTATCCTTTGCTACTTTTACAACATTGACACCTTCTCCGATTCCGGTCTTAAGACGATTCGGAAGAATT
>JAGLSM010000102.1 GCA_023135745.1 Spirochaetota bacterium
TACTGTATTCTTTACTAGAATTTTACCAATCATCTTCATCATCATCTTTTATAGACTCTTCATAATTTTTTAATGCGTTCTCTTTAGCCTTATTTATCTCTTTTTTCATATTTTCCAGCTGTTCTTTATACATATCTTTGTTTTGAGGAGTATCCTTCATCAATTTTTCATACATCTCCTCTGTTTGTTTCAGCTGCATATCAAATTCTTTAGTCATCTCTTTTTTTGCTTCTTCCTCTCCCTCTTTCATTTCCTGATTATTTTTCTCTAAAATCGCCTCTTCATCTAATTTTCCCTGCGCCGCTTCTCTTCTTTCTTCTTCAGCTGCTTTTTCATCTTCTTTTTTATCCCTGGCTTTATCAAAAACTTTTTCTGCCATGTACTCAATATCATTAATATCATCAAAATCAGAGGGATTAATCATAGTAATACTCCTTATTTTTTAACTATTTTATTATATGATGTGAAATTATCAATTAAAAAATTAATTTATTTCAATTTAGTATTTGCTGATTTTTTACTTGACAAGCCGTTCTCGGAATAGATAGTATGAATTTTAAGGATTCCCTGACGGGAGATATAAACATGAAAAAGTTTATGGTTTTATTACTGTTGTTTATTTCATTTTCTCTGGTTGCTTACGACGTGAAGCTTGATAAATATTATTTTCAGAGAGACCAGACAACCTTTGTCTATCTTTTAAGATACAAATTCCAATAATTCTCGGGAAATTATATGCCTTCAGGACAAAAACGCTTTGGAACTTTCGCGGGAGTTTTCCTTCCGAATGTATTGACTATCTTCGGAGTCATCCTCTTTTACAGGGAGGGCTGGGTTGTAGGAAACGCGGGATTAATGGGCGCGATTATAATAATAATCCTGGCCAATATCATAACCATAATCACAGCGCTTTCACTCTCCGGAATAGTAACCAATATTAAGGTGAAGGGAGGAGGCGCCTACTTTCTGGTATCCAGAAGCCTGGGGCCTGAAATGGGCGGTGCCATTGGTATAACACTGTTCTTCGCGCAGGCATTTTCAATTTCGTTTTATATAATTGGTTTTACCAAAGCCCTCGCTCCTTTTATCCCCGAGTTAAGCCGATCTTTTCTGAACATCGGGACATTACTTACTCTTACAGTCCTGTCAATATTCAGTGCGAAAGCAGCAATAAAAGCCCAGTATATAATATTCCTTCTTGTCCTTTTTGCACTTGCTTCATTCTTTATTGGAAATACAGGATTCAATGTAACGCCTAAAATGTTTGGAGAGTTTAAAAATGGTGATTTCTGGAAAACATTTGCCATATTTTTTCCGGCTGTTACCGGGATCTTCGCGGGACTCAGCCTGTCCGGAGACCTTAAAAACCCGAATAAAAGCATACCAAAGGGAACTATAATCGCTATATGTTTCACATTTGTTTTCTATATTCTGGTCGCTGTCTGGTTCGCGTATAACTTCAGTTCAGAAAAATTGATCGGGAATGATTCTATAATCATATCAAGTGCGCGAATTCCGATGCTCGTAATAATAGGAATATGGGCCGCCACACTCTCTTCTGCCATTGGAGTGCTTCTAGGTGCCCCAAGGACATTACAGGCACTTGGAAAGGATAAGATAGTCCCTGGAATTTTTGCCAAAGGTTCAGGGTCATCTAATGAACCGCGTATTGCTATGATTTTCAGCGTAATTTTAGCAGGAATTCTCCTGATGATGGGAGATATAAATTTTATTTCACAATTGCTTACAATGTTTTTCCTGGCAAGCTACGGTATCCTTAATTTTATCGCGTCGATGGAAGTACTTATTGGTAATCCCGCCTATAGACCAAAATTCCGGGTTCATTGGCTGATATCACTGACAGGCTCGATGGGATCTTTTGCCGTGATGTTTCTTATTAATCAGATTGCCACACTGACAGCTCTTTTTATCATAGTAATCATTTACATTTATTATACAAAAAAAGGCTTTGAAAGAAACTGGGGAGACATCAGAAAGGGTTTTTGGGCATCGGTTATTGAGATTGCCCTTTCAAATTATAACAAATATGAAGAACATCCAAGAAACTGGCGTCCGCAGGTGGCAATATTTGAGAATAACCGCAAGAGCAGGAGTCTTTTAGCAGAATTTACTTCACTGATTGTCAGTAAAAACGGTATCGTTTCAGACTACGTTTTTATTGAAGAAAGTCTTACAGATTCTACTGAAAAAGCAGAGGAAGAACTCAGCCTTCTTAAAGCCTTTTTACTGGAAAATGAGATGCCGTTCATTCATCCCGAGATAATACTTACCAATAAAGACAGAAATGCGCATCTCATCGCTCTTCAGTCTGACGGAGTAGGATCTTTCAAGGCAAACACAATTGTGTCTGATTTTTTCCTTGACGATAAGAGCCTGGATAATCATTTTCGTAATCTTTCCAGTTATGAAGCGTTGAAAAAGAACATAATTCTTATCAAGGATCAGGAAGAAGAAAGGGAGTATGATAATAGAATAGATATATGGATAAGCGGATTCAAGGCAAATATATCTATGATGCTGTTGATACCTTTTCTGATAACAAAAAACCAGGAATATAGTGATACCAATATAAACCTCAGGATGATCGTAAGGGACAATAAACTCAAAAAAAGAGCCGAAAAAAATATATCTTCAATGTTAAACAATGCCAGAATTAACGCCCATATAGACGTAATTGCGCTGGAATCAGAGGGAGAATCCGGTGAAACTGAGCAAGCTGTAACGGTGGATGAAGTCCTTAAAAAAACCAATATCCTGACAAAAATAGTCAATTTCATCAGCAGTCTGGAACCCACAAACTACAGGGATGAAGAAAAAAACAAGATAAGAGAAATCATAAAAGAAAAATCAAAAGACGCTAAACTGGTCGTACTTGGAATATCCTCACCGGCAAAAGGAAAAGAAGCCGCAAGCGCGAACGCGATGAAAAAAATGCTGGATGGTCTTGGAAAAACAATACTGGTTAAAGGCCGGTATAACATCAGCTTATTTAAATAAAAATATTGTAATTCCTGTTTTTAACGGTATTATTTTCTTATGCGTTTTTTCGTTCTCAGGTGCTTTTTTACTATAATAATAATCATTGGATTTTCTTTTCCGCTTCACCCGTTTGGAAAAAATAAAGTCACTTACAAAAACTTCAAATGGAAAATATTATCTACCGCGCACTTCAATATTCACTACGACAAGAATCTCGAAGAGCTCGCGAAAAAGACCGGTAAATACGCGGAATATCTCCTGCTGCGATACTCCAAATTTCTCAAACATGACCTTTCTCAGACAATACCCATTGTGATTTACTCTTCGCATTCTTTTTTCGAGGAAACCAATATTACGTCTCATATTGTAGGTGAACATACCGGAGGCTTCACTGAGTTATTAAAAAACCGTCTTGTGCTGCCGTATGAAGGATCCCTTTCGCGGTTTTTCAGGGTTTTTGCTCATGAACTTGTACATATTTTTCAGTTTGACATTCTTTACGGAAGATCCTCAAATCCCTTTGGTAAACTTATGAGGAGGAGGCCGCCAATATGGTTTATGGAAGGAATGGCGGAATACATTTCGCAAGGGTGGGACAGTCAATCGGAAATTATAATCAGGAATAGTATTCTTGAAGGGACCCTTCCTACGATGGTAAACCTTAACAAGGGATGGATTCATCCCAAGCAGTATTTTTTAATATATAAACTTAGTCAGGCATTTTTATATTTTTTGACTCATAAATACGGTAAAGACACTATTGCTAATATTATAAACTTTTTCCGAACATCAACAAATATTGATTATGCGCTAAGATATGTATGTAAAAAAGATTTTAAAACGCTTTCACATGATTTTCAAATTTTTCTTAAAAAGAAATATTGGCCCAAAATAACAAAATATGATGAAAAATCATCTCTGATTCAAAGAAAGACAAGTCATGTAAAGGATGGCTCATCAATGAATATGCAGCCATTAATTTCTCCGGATGGTAAAAAAATGGCTTTTTTTTCCAACAGAAATATTTTTCCTTCTCTTTACCTGATGGATATTAAGACCGGAAAAGTGGAGAAGAGACTTGCTGTAGGCTGGAGAAACGCTGATTTTCTTGGACTTGTTTTTTCAAGAAATTCCATGTCATGGTCCGGTGACGGTAAATACATACTATTTATTTCAAAACACGGCAGCTATAATGTTATTAATGTTTACGATTACAAAAATGACAGCCTTGTTAAAAAGATAAAGACACCTTGTCAGCAGCTTTCCGATCCCGCATTCTCCCCTGATGGAAAATCATTTGTTTTTTGCGGTTCACGGCATGGGAAATCAGGAGTTTGGGAGTACACATTTAAAAGCAGGAAATTCAGAAAGATCATAGAAGATAACTTTACATACCGCAATCCAAAGTGGCTCAGCAATAAAAAGATACTCTTTATTTCAAACCGAGGGGGAAATCCGATATCTTCGAAAATGCGTTTTTTTGAGTTTGATTTCACAAAAGGATTATTAAAAAAATCTGCTTTTAAAATAAAAAAATCAATTGGTCAATTTGATATTAAAAAAAATAAAATTCTATTTACCGGTATTGATACTCTTTCAAGTGATCTGTATATTTTTGATTTAAATAAAAAAAAGGTTAACAGGATTACTCATCTTTCAGGAGGTGTTTATCAACCAAGATTTTTTCCGGACGGAAACAGGATAGCGTTTACCTACTATTCTAAAAACGGATACGACATTAGTGTTTCCAGTCTCAGTAAATTAAAAAATAGTTTAACAAAACAAAAAACAGATATAAACAAAAACAAGGAACTTCTAAAAAACAGACTCTCCGGTGACTTGTTAAATATAAAAACTTTTAAAAAATTTTATAATAATTCACAAATTCTTGACTATCAACCTGTATTAAAACTCGACTGGATTACCGGAATTATCGCATTTAATTCTGAAGCAGGTCTGCGCCTGATTGGTCAATTTGCTATGTCGGATATAATCGGCGACAAAAGACTCTCAGTCACTATGGATCTTGCAATTTCAAGTTTTGAAGATATAGGCAAAAATAACTCAATAAATTTAATATCCAGTTATAACCTTTATCAGGGAAGAATTGATCTTTCAATCGGAATTTTTCATTTCAGCGAAAGTATGTTTTTTTATAATATTGAATCAATTATCAACAGTGCTTTTATTCCCACATTAACAAGAAGACAGGCAGGTATGTATCTGCTTGCAAAGTACCCTGTTTCACGTTTTACAAGACTTGAAATGATTTGGACAAGTATGCGGATAGAAAAGTTTTATTTGGATTTTGATGATACAAGAGAAGCGAACCAGCACACCCTCGAATTTTCCTATGTGTTTGATAATACATTTTGGAGCTATTTTGGTCCGATGGATGGAAGCCGGGTAAAGTTATCGATAGAAAAAGGATTTGATCTTTACGGAACAGACTGGAGCTTTTTAAGGTTTAACGCGGATTTCAGGACATATTTGTTTTTTGGGAGAAGGTATTCTCTTGCATTAAGGTTTAAAACCGGATCAGTTATAGGCCGTGACAAGAGATACACTCATTATGAAATAGGCGGATTCAATACCGTAAGAGGTGTCGATTTTTATTCGATCAGGGGAGACAACATGATGCTCGCAAATATTGAGCTGAGGTTTCCATTTATTGACTTTCTTGCATTAGGGTTTCCTTTTCCTCTAAGACTTGGCGGTATCAGAGGCGTACTCTTTATGGATATGGGAACAGCATGGGACCATAATGAAAAATTGAGGCTTACAAAAAAGATAAATGGTAAAAGATACTTCAACGATTTAATAGCGAGTATCGGACTTGGTTTTCGAATTCTTTTGGGTCCCGGATTCAGAATCCGCTGGGATTTTTCGACGCCTTTTAATGGAAGGAGTATTCTCCCTTTAAAAAAATGGAGAGGATTTTTCAGCCTTGGAGTTGACTATTAATGAAAAAAAAATATTATAGTATTCTGGGTATTTCAAAAGACGCGGACTACAGGGAAATAAAAGCAGCCTATTATGAAATGGCAAAGGTTCGTCACCCTGATTTAAAAGGCAGCAAGAATGAAATGGCAAGGATCAATGAAGCTTATGATATCCTATCCGATTATGAAAAAAGAAAAACATATGACCTCTCTTTGGAACCTGAAAAAATTATTAAGGGAAATACTCATGGGAAATTCACTTCTATATTTAATGGATGGAGCGGTAATCTTGACTTGTTAAAAGACGCGGTATTCAGCGCATCGGGGTCCAATCAGGGATTTGATCCTTCTATGGCTCTTACATCAGGCTGGAAGGCTTTGGAAAACCATCAGGAATGGCTTAATATTGAGTTTTCTGACCCTATTTATTTCAAGAAGTTTTCCGCTGATGCGTTTCCAATTCCCTATCATATTAAAAGAAATAATATCAATTTTGTAGAAATCCACCGACTCATGGGTGTGCTTAATCAAAAAGAAAAAACAATTACTGAATTCCGTTTGCCGACTTCAGGAGATAGAGACCTGAAAATTGAATTAAAAGACCCCATAGGTCCTTACAGTTCCATTAAACTTATAACAATCAGTTCTCCTATATCTCCCGGATGGAAAAACTTGAGAATATACGGCAACTATATACTTGAAAATGAGGGCTGCAATGAATAAAGATATTTTTATAAATACGCAGTATATTAAGCTGGATTCTCTTTTAAAACTTGCCGATTGCGCGTCTACCGGAGGTCAGGCAAAACTCCTTGTTTCAAACGAGCTTGTTTTTATTGAAGGGGAGGTTTGTACACAAAGAGGTAAAAAGATATTTCCCGGTCAATGCATCATAGTAAAAACACATGATGATATACAAGTTTGTGTGCATAAAAAAAACTGAAATCAAATTGAAAAAAATCAGGTTAATTGGAATAACGCTTACCAATCTTCTAAATATGGAGATTGATAACCTACAGCCTGAACTGCCGTTTTAGCATATTAATATAGACAGATATAGATTTTCTTTTTACTATTATGCAATCGGGATGTGGCGCAGTCTGGTAGCGCACATCGTTCGGGACGATGGGGCCGCTGGTTCGAGTCCAGTCATCCCGACATTAAAAAGAGTAGAGCCCTTGCATGCAAGGGCTCT
>JAGLSM010000103.1 GCA_023135745.1 Spirochaetota bacterium
TTATAAAATATATAGAACCATTAGTATACTTGACTGAAACCGTTATTCTACTTAGAATTCTTGTACATTATTATGAAAAAAATGACACAACTTGCGGTCAAAAGACCTGCCACAGTTTTTATTCTTCTTGCGGTTACAACTGCATTGGCACTCATTGGTATATCAAAACTGAAAATGGACAGCTCTACCGAGGCTCTTCTTCCAAAAAACAGCCATGCGTATAAAATGCTGCAGCATACAAAACGGATATTCGGTGACAGCAAAACTTTCCTTATAACAGCTATTGAACCGGCTAATGGGGAAAGCGTTATATCTATGCAGATGTTTAGCCACCTCGCACCCCTTATGGATGAAATCAGTGATTTCAAAAATTTTGATTTGAACCGCGAAACAAAGCGGTTGCAGACTTTTCTCAGACTTAGTGCAGTTACTCCCGTTCTAAATGAAGATAACAGGAAAAAGCGAGGAGATGCATCTCCTCCATTAGGGCTGGATGATAACGGACCACCCTCTGATCTTAACCTTAACGAGAATCCCACGGACAAATCAAACATCTGGAAACAGAAATTAAATGAAAAAAAATATTACGCCAAACCGGTCAGGCAGCCCGTAAAATATAATTATTCAAAATACAAACCGATTAGCATAGAAAAACTCGCCAAAGCACTCGACACTGTTGCATCCGGGCAGCTTAAAACTATCCTTATTATTTCCGGTTTGAAGAAGCACCCCTGGAACATACCACTTACAAAAAAACAGTTCAAAATACTTCTTGGTAACTGGGAAAAAATATTTCTGTATAAATCAATGCAGATTGTTAAAACTTCCATCGATCCTATAACAGCCAAAGATATTCACGGCAGCAATGGAAACCTTAAAGTAATCTCACTAATTCCGAAAAAAGATGGTCACCGGAAGCTTCCATGGAACAAAAAGACACTGAAAAAGTATAGGGAGCGTCTGCTTAGAAATCCGGCCTATGAATCGATATTATACGCGAAAGACAAAAAAGGCAAGGTCGCTGCCCTGGCAATGACACTCACTCTACGCGCGCGGAAAAACAACGACTGGATCTTTAATTTTCTGCATCAGACAATAAAAAGATACAACAAAGAACCGGTTAAATTGACCCAGATGGGTTCTTTTATGTATCAGAAATATCTGCGGGAGTACATGCATTCTGATCTGAGAAGGCTCATACCGCTTGTTATTCTGGTAGTAATGTTCACATTTTACTTCAATTTCCATTCAAAAAGGGGAGTGATTCTCCCAACCCTTTCAGTTCTTCTTTCAAGCACATGGACCTTTGGTTTGATGGGGCTGCTTGGGGTACCAATATCATTGGTTGTCAATCTGCTGCCGCCCCTATTAATGGCGGTTGGAAGTTCATATTCAATACATATTCTCAATCAGTATTACCTGGAACATGATAAAATACATACATCTGATAATAAAAAGGAAGCACTTCAAAGATCTATGCAGTCTATCTCTCTTACAGTTCTCCTGGCTGCAATTACCACATTCATCGGTTTCATGACACTGGTCACAAACCGAGTTATCTCACTCCAGTATTTTGGTCTCTTTGCAGCAATCGGCACAATCTTTTCTATGGTGGCAGCGACTCTTCTACTGCCGGCTTCCCTCACACTTCTTAAAAAGCTAAAGGTACGTAAACCTAAAAAGCATAAATCTCATCATCAGCATAGTAATGTAATCGTTTCCCGAGTATTGTCAGGGTTCAGACGTGTCAGTCTCCGGCATCCCGGAAAGCTCTCTTTGATCGCGCTGCTTATAGTGATTGTATTTGGCATTGGAATCAGCCGTCTTTACGTTGAATCATCCGCAGCATATATGCTCAAGAAAGACTCATTCCTTTATAAGGCAGATATTCATCTGGGCAACCTGTTCAGGGGGCACATGGTCGTAAACCTTGTTCTGGATTCCGGAAAAAAAGACGGAGCTCTTGAGCCCTCATTTCTTAAATTTATTGAGAAATTCCGCAAATGGGCGGTCTCTCCGAAAAACAAAAAGCAATACCATATACTACACACTACCTCATTCGGTGATGTTATAAAAAGAGTCAACATGGCCACCTTCGGTGAAGATAGTACCCGGTATAGAATTCCCGATACTAAATCCGCAATCCGGGATTATCTGCAAATCTATGGAGGAACAGACAGCGATATGGATGGCCGTCCTGATAGTCTGGAATCATTTATTGACCCCAACCGCCGCTATATAAATATTCTTGTTAGAAAAGGTGCCCAGGGGAATAAGCCTATATCAACCCGGATAAACGCTGAAGGACAAAAAGCAATTGATCAATATCTGATAAAACATGCCAAGCCTCTGGGGTACAGCTGGGAAGCAACAGGAGAACCGTTAACCTTTGTTGTGTTGGGGGAAATGGTGATTACCGGACAGATAATCAGCGTTCTGCTCACCATTCTACTGGTAGCAATCATGATGATCATACTATTCAAGAACTGGATTAGCGGCTTATTGGCCGTTATCCCCATATCAGTGAGTGTTGTTTTTATTTATGGGCTAATGGGCTTCCTGAAGATACCTCTGGATATACCCAAGGCTGTCCTTGCGGCAATTGCAATCGGTATCGGAGTAGACGACACCATTCACATACTCAAAACTCTACGTCATCACCTCAAGCTTGGACTCCCGATAAAAGAGGCTCTGGAGGCAGCTCATTCCCAGGCCGGTCTCGCCATTGTCTACACCTCAATTGCTCTAATTGCCGGATTTTCAATTCTGCTCTTTTCCGAATTTGTCCCGGTCTTTTACCTTGGTCTTCTTGTGTCTCTCTCCATGCTTTCTACAACCGTCTCCGCATTAGTCCTGCTTCCTGCTGCCGCCTATTTGCTGCGCCGCTTTAAACTGCATAAGGAGCATGAATGGAAACTCTTGCGTTGGTTCAAAATATCAGATTATTTTGACAATCACTAATTTTTTTGCGTAACTTATATACCTATAAAAGTGTTAGAAAAATCAGAAGATTGTGTTTCTTATATTACAAAGATCAATTCTTCTATATTTTGAATTTCCCGGGAGATCCGATGTCCACTAAAGGTTTTATATATTTTTTTATACTAATGGTACTATCCTCTATCAATGCGTGGGGACTTACTGCACAGCAGATTATCACTAAAAACAGATGTTTGACCAAACCTCTTCGGAGCTGCGGAACAATCAAACTCGTGATAAAAAATAGAGGTGTACAAACAGTTAAACAGTTCCGTGTTTTTACTAAAAAATACGGCAGTCAGACACGCTCCAGGATAAACTTCATTCGTCCCACCCGAATGCAGTTCCTCATCTACAGCAAACCGGGAAAATCTACTCAGCAATGGATTAAGTTTTCCAGCGGCAGAATCCGCAGGGTAGCATCCGGAAGCCGGGGTGCCAGCTGGGCCAACTCTCACTTTTACTACGAAGATCTTCAAACATATTCTATCTCTAAATTTAAATTCACCAAACTTAGCGATGCAGTTATCAAAGACTACAAAAAAAAGAATGTACTCTGTTACCGGATTGCAGCAAGAACATATAAACGCGGTGAAGTCTACTCAAAACGGATCCTCTATATCGATAAAAAGAACTGGCAAATCCGCCGGGTAAAATTTTTCCAGAGAGGAAATCATACAAAAACTCTCAGCAACTATCTTTTTAAAAAAATCAATGGTATTAATACACCTCGTCTTGTATATATGGAACCGGTGAGCCGTAAGGGAAGCTACTCTTATCTGCTTATCCAACAGATGACTTTTAACACTCATCTGAGCGACAGACTCTTCAGGCGCAGTTCCTTCTAACTATGAAAACAAAAATTCTACTGATATTAATGATACTGCCGGTTTCTATTGCAGCTCTACCGGATATATCCGGAGAAAAAATTGCCGGTAATACGCCTAAAAGCAATACTATTCCGGTTATCAAGATACTCAAACCTGCGATATCACCTTTTCGGTTAAACGCCACCCTTGAAACAACCGTTCAGACCGCGATGCCGCCCCTGGGCAGTTATGTGGATAAATGGCAGATCGCAAAGATAGAAGGCCGGTTTAGATTAGATGCAGCCTTTAAAAAAGGAAATTTTGAGGCGCTGATCCAGAACGATCTTTACCTGTATCCCGATCTACAGGATACCGCCGCGCCGCGCAGCACCTCTCTGGTACTCCGCCAAGGCTGGCTAAGGGTCGGAGGTTCCCTGATAGAACTTACACTTGGATGGCAGATTTTTTCATGGGGAAATGCGGATATTTTACCTTCCGCCAATCTCCTTGACCGGCCTGATTTCAGCGATCTGTCCGTACTTGACCGAAGTCAGCGCTATACAGGAACCCTGGGGCTGAAAACACGCATATTTACCGGAAATAGAGTACTGGAACTTGTATTTCTTCCGACTGTCCGCACTGCATCAACAGCGCCGGAAGACGGTTTCTGGCATTTTACCTATGATGATATAGGAACAACTCCTGTAACTGAAAAAAAAGCAGACAACCCTGATTATGAACTTAAAGACAGTGCGGTTGCTGTCCGCTGGGGAGGAAGTACATCCGGAATGGATTTTCATATCGGGTGGTACTACGGACCTCAGCGTGGACTGCTGCTCAGATCCACACTGACCGGTACCAACGCCGCCACAGCAGTAGTCGAAAAAAAGCCATGGCAGGATAGAGTACATTGTTTTACGTTAAACAGTGCATTCACCATCGGCAAAATGGCCGTACGGATGGAAACTCTCTTTTCTCCCAATATGCCGATACTGCCTTATCCCGATCAGACTCTTATATCATCTGTCTCCGGCACTCTATCACCGCTCAATACCAGCATTCCGCTTGGTACTGTCAGCCGCGGTCCATATCTTGCTTGGACAATCGGAGCAGATATACATCTGTGGGGCAATGAAGGACGGATGCTCATAGAATGGAAACATGATCTTTATCTTGAAAAAACCGATTCAATCGAGGATTTCAGAATCTCTGATATCTTTGCTCTTATGCTCAGGGATAAATTCTTCAGCAACAGACTGCAGATTCAGGCAGGAGGGGTTTTTACCCAAAAAAAAGGGGAGTACTTGGGCGCAGCCGGATATCGGATCACATGGGATTTCGCAAACGGCTTCTATCTTACTCACGGCACTTTTTTTCTTGTTGGAATAAGTTATCTTCAAGCACGGTACAGATTTTAATATCTTTTTACATTGGGAGTTTATTTTGAAAAAAAACAAAGATAAATACAGCCCCGTAATCTACTGGTTAACTAAAAAAATCGGCTGCATAATAGCCAAAAAACAGCAAAATACCCGATATTTCTGTCCGGATAATGTAAAAAAACTTCGAGGCCCATTTATACTCTGTTCAAATCATGTCGGTCTCTGGGATCCTTTTCTGATCTGCAAACCATTTAAAAACGGAGTCCGCTATATTACTTCAGACGCTGCCTTCCGAAACAGTATTAAAGGCTGGTTTCTGAGGAAACTGGGAAGCATTCCCAAAACAAAAGGAGTCAGGGACAGCGAAACCATCAGAAATATGCTCAAGGTATTTAAAAAGGGCGGGGTGATCGGACTCTTCCCGGAAGGGGACCGAAGCTATGAGGGTAAAACAATGCCTCTCAATGATGCCACAGGAAAGCTTCTTAAAAAAATTAATCTGCCGGTTGTTGCCTGTCTTAACCACGGAACATCTTTTTCTCATCCACGATGGAGTGAAAAACCCAATAAAGGGCTGGTAGAATTCCATTACAGGATTCTTTTTACTCCTGATCAGCTTCAGCAAATTGACTCTGATGATGTACAGAATCAACTGGAAAAAGCTCTGTCAAACGATGATACTCTCTGGCAGGAGAAACAGCGCATAACATATAAAAGCGGTTGCCGCGCTGAAAGGATCGAACATGCCGTCTTTATCTGTCCTGAATGTGGTGCCTATGCGTCAATATCTTCAAAAGGGGACACATTTACATGTGGCAGATGCGGTAACGGATGGCAGATAAATGATTTTGGTTTCTTTGAAACCATTGAAGAAGGAAAAAATGCCCAACACAAAAATCTTCGGGATTGGATAGCCTGGCAGAACAGCCGGCTGAAAAAAGATCTTTTAAAGCTTAAAAAGTATACTGAACTTTTCTCCGATAAAGGATGCACTTTATTTTCAGGTTTTAAAACTGACCCACTCAAACATGCCGGACGCGGAACTGCCCATCTTATTAATAAAGGGCTTGAATTCCGTTATGAAAACGGATCTATCAAACAATTTCCTGCTGCTGAGCTCAAAGGTCTCACCATTCAGGAAGGTGAGACCCTGGAATTCTATCATGATGAACACTGTTATCAATTTCAGTTTGACGGTTTTGTATCTGCCTGCAAATGGATAAGCACACTGGAAACTATTTGCTCGATATCTTGAGTATCCTTATTCCGGTAAATAAAAAAATCTTTCTGATGTGTCGTTTATATATCAGGTAAACCTTCTAAAAAAGAAATATCAGCTGAAGTAAGTGTTCCGGTTTGAATACAACTCCATATTATGTTCTGTATCTGCATAAACTGAGGAAAAAGAGTTGAATAAGGAGTTGATGCTATAGTAAGATCTTTACCCTGAAGAATAGTCATAATCTGGAGAAGACAAGGTCTATACACAATACCTTGTAATTGATACTGGTATTCAATACTTGGAGCTGCAAGATCAGAATTTAAACAATAAACCGGTATAACATATACATTACAACCGGGAATAACAGTAATAATTTTAGTTTGAATAATTGTCATTGATTGAGCACTAGTGGATGCGGGTATAAATACAAACCCGGAGTCTACTGTAAAATTGATATCTGAAGCGGTTGAATTACAAATTGAAACAGTTAGATGTGCCCATGACCCATTAAATAAATCATTAGTATTTGTAATAACCCCGCTTGTTATTTCAGTAATTGTAAGACCGGTCGGAATTGCAGGCTGGTTAATGTTATAAACACCATCACCTCGATTGTCGGCGGCTGTACCACCATCTTCATCAGAACCACAGCCATATCCCATAAATAAGATTAGAAGTATAATAAAAAATAATGATAGAACTTTTTTCGTTACTACTCAGGTAATTTTT
>JAGLSM010000104.1 GCA_023135745.1 Spirochaetota bacterium
TCCGCACAATCTGCTGAATGCTATTCCCCTGCCCCCTGTTACCAAAAGCATCCGTAATGTATTTCCGGTCAGGTATGCCGACATCTTTGAGAAATTAGTAGATTCTGCGGCATCAAGTACATTCCTTACAGAATCCTCAGGATTAGATCCAAAACAGGAAATTAAAAACAAGGGAAGGATAAATAATGCAATTATGCGTGAAAATTTCATCATTATTATATTGTAATCTCAGATATGCTCTTCTGTCAATATGATATTAAGAATTGTATGGGATAATATGGAATATTATAAAAAACCACTTGTAAAAGAATACACTCTGCCATAGACTGAACCATAAGCTTTTTAAAAAACTGTGAATAGCATTTCATAGCTTTTAAATAAATGGGGGTCTGCTACTTTTGCTACTGATGGCGAAAGAATAAATAACCTGCGGCTTATGTTTTTCGATAGACAATCAAAGGAGGATAGCTATGAGTTTAGGTAAAAATATTCTACGACTATTTAGGGGTCTGCTCTACCCTTTGAGTCGCATCCCAGGATTGGGTTTTCTGTATACCGTTGACCGCAACGTCTCTATGGGTCGAAGAGTTGCTGGTTCCGTAAATACCTTTAAGAATGATCAAAAGACAGACAAACCGCAATCCGAAAATACCGAGACAAAAGACAGCTAAAGAACCGTCTCGAAAGCAAAGAGGAAAGAAATGGCGATTGCTTACAAAGTAAGCTGCCACATTCCTGAAAAAACGCATCCTTTGCTTATTAATTTAATGCCATTGTATTTTCAAAAAATAGGGTTGTGCAACTTCCCTGCAAATTTTTCAGCCTAAAAGACCGCTCAAGCGGTCCTTTAGGCTCCCCATTTTACTTAACACATGTGTAATATTTAGCTTGCCGATATATGGTGAATTTATTAATTTATAGACTCAAAAAATAATTAAATATTAGTGGAGGCCGTTATGGCAATTCAACCCCTTGGAGACAGGGTACTTATAAAGATTTCTGAAAGCGACTCAAAGACTAAAGGCGGCTTGTATATTCCTGATACTGCGAAGGAAAAAACTCAGGAAGGCAGCGTTATTGCTGTTGGTGAATCCGAAGACATTTCTGTTAAGGTTAATGATGTCGTTCTTTACGACAAGTATGCCGGAACCAATATCAAAATTGACGGTGATGAGCACCTTATTGTAAAAAACGATGATTTGATTGCTATTGTAAAATAGTTCAATTTTGCATACAGCTTTAAAGACTGATAAAAAATCCCGAATCTTCGGGATTTTTTTTGTTTAGTAAGGTGAAACATAAGACTTAGAATAATCAAAAATATTCCGATAAATATACAATGAGAAAAAATAATTCACTTATTCTTGTAATATTTTTTACCCTTATACTTCTTATGTTAAGCGGCACCTTATTTCACTGGAAATACCGCAATATACATAAAAAAATAACTGAAAAAAGAAAAAAAATAACCGGACAGCTTACAAAAGAAATTACAAATACAAAACGCGCAGGAGACGCACGGAATCAGCACCTTGTCATTCTAAAACAATCATTTAAAAAAATTGATGATATGATGTTTATTGGAGTTTTAAACAGTAAAAATATTCCTATATTTATCCGTACAAGACTCAACTCTAAACAAACCGAATCATCTTTAAATCTTTTGACACGTCTGACACAATCCGTAAAAAATCATCAGTATTTTAAAACAGAAAAAAACAACGACTCATTTTATTTTTCAACTCAAATCACAGGAGAAGAAAGAGCACGTATACTGTTTGTATATGATAACAATGTCTACAATACAACAAAGATCAGTATTTTAAAACAATATGCTACTACAGCCTTTATAATTATTCTTACAGGAATACTCATCCCATTAATAATTTCACGTATATCTGTAAAAAATAAAAACACTGATATTGAAGTTTTAAATAAAGATAAAAATGAAAGTGATTCAAATATAGAATACCCGCATCAGAAAAATGTTATTCCTGAAAAAGAAGTAGAAATGCCATCAGAACTCAGTGACTTTATGATTTCATCATCCATCAAAAAGAACTGTGCAGAACTGTTGGAATACATAATAGAAACAATTAAAAATCATGTAGAATCAACTGAAATCGTTATCATGCTGGATAAAAAACATTCAATAAGAGCATTTAAAAATTTCCCGGACAATATAAAAATTGTTTCCGATCAGGACATTCAAAAAGCAATAGTTAAACTTAGAAACCGTTCATTCATCGGTTCAGACAAGATAATGCTGCCGATTTCAGCAAACGGCGTTTCTTATGGTTTAATAAAAATAAAAGATATAAATAAAAAGTATTCTGATAATGAAATAAAAATCATATCAGGAATTTTTAAACTAATAGGTCTACAGCTTTACAATTTCATTCTTTATGAAATTGCAGTTATTGATGACCTGACAGGATTATATACCAGACGCCATTTCAACATGAGTCTAAGCGATGAAATAGAAATATCTATAAGACACCGCAGAGAATTTTCATTTATAATGATTGATATCGATGATTTCAAAAGCATTAACAATAAATTCGGACATATTGAAGGTGACTTCATTCTAGGAAAAATATCCGGGCTAATCTCATCATCAGTAAGAAAGGTAGATTCAGTATTCAGGTTTGGAGGAGAAGAAATTGCTGTTATTCTCCTGGAATGCGGTATTAACAATGCTTTGCAGGTCTCTGAAAAAATCAGAACCGGCATTGAAACTCATGAATTTAAAAGTAAAGAAAATAATAAAATAAATGTTACAGCTAGTTTTGGAATAAAATCATTCAACCCCGAAACTCCTGAATCTATGGAAACAATTATTATAGACGCTGAGTCCGCGCTTTATAAGGCAAAAAAAAGCGGAAAAAATCAGTCTGTTGTTTTTAATAATTCTAAAGCAGGACAAAAAGAATATATAATTTCATCAGACAAAAATTTTACAGGTCAAGATGAAACAATGCTTCTTTTAGAGGCACAGGAAATTGACAAATAAGATTGGAACCTTTTATGACTGATTGGAAAAAACACCTCTTAAAAAACACATCTCAGGAAAAAGAAAAAGATATATTGCCCGGATTTACTCTATATACACCTGAAAAAGAAAACAACTTATCAAAAAAGTGATGCAGCAAACGAATCAGGTTCAAAAGGTATTAAATCCTCAGGTTTTTCACCAACACCTACCATATATACAGGAAGTCCAAGGCCGTATGAGACAGCTATAGTAACACCCCCTCTGGCAGATGAATCCATTTTTGTTATTACTACACCATCCAGGTTCATTGACTCATTAAAAACTTCGGCCTGAGTATAAGAATTACTTCCGGCTGTAGCATCAAGTACAGCAAATTTCATGTATTTGTTATCCCCGATTTTACTCTTAATTATCTTGTCGATTTTTTGCAGTTCTTTAGTAAGATTAACCTTATTGTGAAAACGTCCCGCAGTGTCTATTATTAATAAATCAATATTCTTTGAAGTAGCTGAGATCATCGCGTCAAAAACTACAGCGCCCGGATCCGCGCCCTGCTGCTGTTTAATTATCGGAATGCCTATCCTCTCGGCCCATTCATGTAACTGCTCTACAGCTGCCGCCCTGAAAGTATCCGCTGCCGCGAACATAACCTTTTTTCCATTTGTTTTAAACTTTCCCGCGATCTTGGCAGCAGTAGTTGTTTTTCCTGAGCCATTTGCCCCGAGAAGCATTAGAACAGTCAATCCTTCTTCATTCAGTATAAAATCACCAGGTATTAAAATAGATGCCAGGAATTCTACAAAGGACTCCTTAATCCTTTCTTTCCCGAAAACCGAATTATCCGAGCAGTATTTACGGAAATCCTCCGCCACCTTTGATGAAGTTTCAATTCCTACATCCGAAGAGATAAATATTTCTTCAAGTTCGTCAAAGAACTCAGCTTCTGATTTCTTTGAGCGGAACAGGTAACCCAGCTTTGAACCCAGGTTCTGTCTGGTTTTTCCCATTCCCTTTTGAAATTTTTTAATAAACTTCATGAATTTTAGAATCTCCAGTGAAATGATACATGTCTATAAGAAGCGGAGGCAAAGAATGTCTTCTGCTGTAACAGCATATTAAAGCCAAGCTCACGGTCATCCTTTATCAGATAATCAATTAAGAAATACACGCTGACAGCAAATGCTCCGAGACTTGTATATAGGGCAACATTAGCCGCGTTCCTGTATTTGACGTATCTATCACTATAACCAGAATCATCTGTTTGATAATATTGGTTTAGAAAATCTTCAGATTGAAAGTATAAAAATGCATAAGTCACGAGAGACGCCGCACCTGTCCAAAAGGAAATATTCATCCACATTCTGGAGCGTTTTACCTTTGCGTCAATTGTAAGCTCTCCCTTAATTACAGGCTTCAATGTTAAGAATAATGAATTGGTTTTATTGTTCTTAACATTGATCCGGACATACCTCTTATGATACTTATCCAGCTCCATAGTAAGCCTGTAATCAGCCGCTTTCATGTTTGTAACTATGAGCGGTGTTTTTCCCTTTTTTGCAAGATCTATGTAGACTGTTGCGCCCTGCGGATCAGAATTAATGCTGATCGCTCCGTTTTGAGGCATATAAATCAGACTGGTTTTTAGTTTGTATGAATGATTTGTCTTCAGGCTTATCTCAAGTGTTTTGGATTTATAACCGTCCTTTTTAAGAAACACCTTGTGGTTAGTAGCTGAAATTACCTTTATATCCTTTGGTGACCTGCCAATAAAGTTACCGTCAAGATATATCATTACATCAGCAGGTTCAGTTTCTATTTTTAGAGAAGTAACCGGATAATTGATAATAGCTGAGCGGAGGAGCTTTGAAAAATACTTTAGATCAATTAATACTCTATTTTCTTTAAATTTTTTGGTTATTTTTTTGACAGTCAGACCTCTCATGACATTGTAAAAATACACATTTACCGTTATATGTTTTTTATCAGTTTTATTAAAAGAACCGTATAAGATATATTGGTATTTATATGTCTTTGCAATTTCATCCATAGTCTGATCATTTTTTACTATTACATCAGAACTGAATTTCAGTTTTTTCCTCAGACTTGCCTTTAGTTTTTTTTCTCTATCAGCATTTCCCAAACTCTTACCGGTAAAATTCTTTCCATCGATTCCGTAATAAGGCATCAGGGAATTTGTTTTTATTAAACCCATATCTCTCCAGGGCCTGTCCCAATCAATACTTTCCTTTTCCAGAAGGATATCTTTCCTGTCAACAAATATATCAGTAGTCTTTTTAAGCTCTTCCTTTATCATTAAAGGAAGAGATACAGACAGATAATTGTAGTTACTTGAACCTGTATTATTCTCAAACAGTATCAGGCCGACTGAATAGGATTCAACAAATACAGGTAAGGCGTTTGTTTTGTTTTCCGTTTTTAGAGACATGGAAAAAACAGACGTGTTAAGAATAAAAAATGTTAAAATCACAAAGAAATACTTCAATTTATTAACTCTCATGTTTTCCTCTTCTTTTTCTCGGCGGACGGAAAAAGGACATTATTTAAAATCAGCCGGTATCCGGGCGAATTTGGATAGACATCAAGATTGGTTGGAGGATCTCCCACATGATGACGATAATCCTCAGGATCATGTCCGCCTAAAAACGAAAAGGATCCCTTCCCCAGTGTTCCATGAATATACTTGACCCTTTCAGTATTAGGAGTATATCCCAGTAGAGTAATTCCGGATTTAACTATATTTCTCCGGAAAGCTGTAGTCTGACCTAAAAAACCCTTTACCGTATTGACATGATTCTGCACGAGCATTGTGGGAAGAGGATCTATCTTTGCTGAAAACTGAAACAAATCAAAAGTCCCCGGCTTATATGCAATCCCCGCCTTTACTACATCAATATCAATATTGGAATGAGAATATATATCCGGATTAATGATAATCTTAAATTTTTGGAAGGCAAAGGTCTTTAAGAAATTTAATTTATTTTGACAATTCCTTGTTACCGGAGTTCCATCAATTTCCGGAGCTATGATATCAAGACCATCTGAAGCCAGGGCTATATCAAGAGTTTCAGGCGCCGAACACATGGCAAAAAGAAATCCTCCATCTGCGACGTACCGCTGGATGGATTTTGCGACCGCAAGTTTATGAGCCGCTACTGTTTTAAATCCGGCTTTTACCGCGGCTTTTTTAAACCTCTTCATCCTTCTGATGTACCATGGAACCCTGCCGTATATCCTGTGAAATTTCCCATACTGTCCGGTAAAGTCTTCGTGATGAACATGCAGCCAGTCATACTGTGAGAGACTGCCCTGCAGCACTTCAGCGTCATATATCTTTTTGTACTTTATTTTTGCGTACGTAAGAACCAGTGTAACAGCATCATCCCAGGGTTCATTTGACTTTGGAGCATATACAGCTATTCTTGGAGCTTTTTCCAATAACAGATTATTCATATTACTGTTTTTGATCTTATTTTTTATTCTCATATAATCGTTATCAGAAATGGGAATATAAGTTACCCCGAGAATAATAGATCTGCGTCTTACAGCAGGCAGATCCGGTAATATAAAAGCCCCGCCTCTGTAATTAAGAAGCCATCTCCCTTTCAGGCCGTTTCCTAAAACCCAGAAGGTCAGTCCATAAGCCCTTAAATGATTTTTCTGGCTGACATCCATTGGAATTAAAAGTTTTGAAGCATACATCTTAATAGAAAAATTGAGAATCATCAGAATCAGTACAGTCTTTTTCATTTTCTTAAGAATCCGTAGATAAACTGATTTATATCTCCGTCCATTACTGCTTTAACATTACCTGATTCAATATTGGTTCTATGATCCTTTACGAGAGTATAAGGTTCAAATACATAGGAACGTATCTGGCTTCCCCAGGCTATATCAGATTTCTTAATTGCCCTGGCATCCATTTCTTCTTTTTTTTCCTGTTTTAATTTTTCATATACTCTTGATTTTAGAACTTTCATTGCGGTTTCTTTATTTTTATGCTGTGATCTTTCATTTTGGCATGAAACGACTATACCTGTCGGTAAATGAGTCATCCTGACAGCTGAATCGGTCTTATTTACATGCTGTCCTCCGGCACC
>JAGLSM010000105.1 GCA_023135745.1 Spirochaetota bacterium
TAAAGAAATAAATATTTTCAGCTTTTTTATTAAAGATATTCTCGCAAAAAAAAGGATGACATTCCTGTGGCTCTTTCTCCTTACTGCTCTTTCATGGATTGTCAGGTTTCTGATTGCTGTCGCTGTTATTTGGGGCCTTGCCGGATTTATAATTAATGTAGTTCAAGTTGTTTCTGTTCAGACAGTAACGAATTTCCTTGCTTTTTTTGCGCCTTCTCCGGGAGCAAGCGGAGTGGTTGAATTTTCAATGAAAAAAGTTTTTGAACAGGTAATATTAAACGGTGAGTTTATTTTTATCTTTGTTGTCATCTGGAGGCTTATTAATTACTACCTGAATGTGATTCTTGGCGGACTTGTAGTTGTCAAGGTACTGAAGATTAAAAAGGATAGTCTGGACAAGGAAGAAAAAGAAATTGAGCAGGACTATAGAAAGACTCCCAGGCAGGATTTTGAAGACTCAGCATAATACTTAAGCATGCAGACTATTCGAAAGGTTTATACTCTTCTTGATTTTGTGAGGGTGTTGTTGTGCTGTTTTGGCTGGGTATTATTGTGCCGTTTTGTGTAGGTATTATTGTTTTTGTTTCATATTTGTTTTTTTCTTCAAGAGCCCTGTTTTCATAGATGTACTGAAAAATTTTGTTTTTCATTTTTTTACTGATTTTTTCAAATTTTATATGAAGTAATTTATCGGCTGAACCGGGTATGGTTGTATGGCTTACAATTGACCCTATTGTTGAATCAAAATAATCACTGTCCAGACTAAAATCCAGTTTAACAAGGGTCTTTTCCTTTAAGATTCCTCCGGCTTTTATAGAAACTCCTCCGGCGCTTATATCTGAAATAACACCGTTAAACGGGGTCGGATTAGCCACAACGATTCTTTTACTGCTTCCCAGACTTGAGAGTTTGAGTATAAAAATATCTACCGATATATTGGAATTAATTCTTCTATGTAAACGTTTTTGGACTCTCACAAGTTTATTTGTATGCGATATATGAAGCAGCCCCAGAGATGTGCTTGGAGTCTGATCTAAAACCTTGGAAAAGAAAAAGTATTCAGCATCTCCTGATGTACTAAAGTTCACTTTGACTTTTTTACCCTTCCAGGAGAATTCCTGCAGGTTGAGTGCTTCCAGAGGGAATTCTGCGGCAAAATAGACTTCTGATGTATCGAGTATTTGACTGTGGTAAGTACCAATTTTATCGAATGTAAGATTGATTTTTTGTCCTGTTAAAAGCTTATTTGTATTTGAGAGCTTTTTTTGTTTTGAAAGATGTATCAGGTCTATTTTATTCCTTATTAGAAATATTTCTTCTATTAATGAACTTTTCATTCCGTCATCCATTTCCGTTAACTCAGTGTTCTTTACTGAATTTATAACAGCCTGATCCAGTATTTTTGCGGACGAATAAAGGGCGTTCATGTTGGATACACGGCTTTCAAAACCGATATTCTTCAGTTTTTTAATTTCCGGTTTTGATAGTCCGTAATCCATACCAAGATTTTTAAATTCAAACCAGTTATATTTAATTCTTCTTCTTCCTCCTCCAGAAGAAGATCCTTTGTTAAAAAACCATCCTGCTAAGGCTAGAAGTCCAATAATACCAAGTATTATAATGAGATTCATTTATATCATCTCCAAGAAATAAAAGTTCTTTTTATACATCGGTAGTTTTTAAAAATTATTAAATGGAAAATCTAAATGCCTTTGAAGACTTATGAATAATTTGTATTATTTCAGGGAGGTGATCATATGATTTCAGTAAATACAAAAGTTAATCTTGGTTCTCTTGAGCTTAAAAACCCGGTTGTTCTTGCTTCCGGGACCTGCGGGTACGGTGAAGAAATAGCAGAAATTTATGATCCTTCGATACTTGGCGCAGTGACACTCAAGGCTCTGAGTATTGAACCAAGAATCGGCAACCCGCCTCCCAGGGTTGTAGAAGTATCCTCCGGAGTTCTCAACGCAATTGGTCTGCAGAATGTAGGGTATAAGGCATTTATTGAAGATAAAATTCCTATGATTAAAAGGATCGGTTTTACTGCAATTGCTAATATAGCAGGCAATACATCTGAGGACTATGCAGAACTGTGTAAAAGGCTCAATGATCTTGAGAGTATAAAGGCTGTTGAACTCAATGTATCCTGCCCAAATGTAAAAGTCGGAAGTATGGTATTTGGTCAGGATCATGAGCTTTTGCATGACCTTGTTGATAAATGCAGGAAGGCCTGTAAAAAAACTCTGATTGTCAAGCTTTCTCCGAATGTTACGGATATTGTTTTAATGGCTAAAACATGCAAAGACGCGGGAGCTGACGCTCTTTCTCTAATAAATACCCTGATTGGAATGAAGATTGACATCAGGACACGGCGTCCGGTTCTTGCGAATGTAACGGGCGGTTTTTCAGGTCCTGCGATTAAACCTGTAGCTGTAAGGATGGTCCGCAGTGTATATGAAGCTGTTGATATTCCAATAATTGGAATGGGTGGTATAATGAACTGGGAGGATGCCGTTGAATTTATGCTTGCGGGAGCCACCGCTGTAGGCATAGGTACCGCGAATATGATTTATCCGGATGCGGGTAAAAGGATTCTTGAAGGGATCCTGGACTACATGAAAAATAACGGGATTGAGGACATTAATTCAATAATAGGTGCTATGGAAAAATAATCCTCAAAGTGCTTTTGTAATGATTGATGACGCATATATGCAGTAAAATAGAAAAAAACAGAATATTGCCATAGTAATTATATTCTGTATTATCTGTTTTTTAAATGATAAACCCACGGCCATTAATATGATAAGCGAAGTAAGAAGAACTGTACTGTTGTATTTCTCTGTAACAAATCTATACCTTCCTCTTGATTTTATTCTATAAGTCTTGGTAATATAAGCCGGTGTAAACAATGATCCGGTTTGAGGGTTGTGTCCTGAATATATGTCTATGAAAAACTTGCCGAAAATCCCGTCTCTCATGGCAACCATTTGTACAGGTATCCATAATGAGGTATCCGGTAGATCCATTTTTACTTTCAGGAAGTTTCCTGTGCGTTTCACAACCTTTACTCTTGATGTCCTGTATGTTCTGTAAACGGGTCTGAATCCGTAATCAGTTTTCTCATACAAAACTCTCCCCGCGTATATTATACCTGATGGATGTATATTTACCGCGATAAAGAGTATAAAAAGAAGAAGTATTATCAGCGGAATCAGGTTTTCTATTTTTTTAAAAGGTTTTAAAAATTGAAAATTCATTAATCTCTCCATTAAATAAGGAAAATATTTAAAACTGCCAGAACGCCCAGAAGTCCGCCCAAGGTCCATTTTAACGCGCTAAGGTTTGTAATCGTGGCAAAAAATGATCCCAGCAGTAATGCAATGGACGGTGCAAAGAAACTGAACAGAATTTCCGTCTTTGCGATTGTTTTATAAGGTGAAAATGATATGGGAAAAAACGCTAAAATTACAAAGGTAACAATAAAAAGTGTCATGGGAATGTAGGGGAAATTTGCCCTATTGGAGCGTAATGTATACCCAACCGATATTGCTGTTAAAAATGCAAACGGCAGCATTGCTGTACTTGTTATAAACATTGAAAAAAGTCTTCCAATCTCTGCAACCGGAATGCCTGCAGCAGTGTTTGACAGATTTTGTATCTTTAAAAATGTTCTGATTGTCAGAAAGAAGCTTCCTTTGAAAAAAATCATTATAAATAGATTCATAAGAACAATAGATGACAATGCTCCGATTATTATATATAAAAAATGTTTTCTGGTTTGCTTTTTGTTCAGGGCAAGAAAGGGATAGGCGGCAAAAATAACAAAGCTCAGAGTATTGGAATAAACAGCTGCTATTGCAAAAACTCCGGATAAAAAATAGTTCAGAGTTTGTTTTTGTGTTTTTCCGCGGATAAACAGGTGAAGAGAAACAACAGCATAGAATAGAGCGAAGTTCACCGAAGATATTCCTGCCGCGTATGCTATAAATCCGGGAAATACTATTAAAATAAGAGCGGAGAATAGTCCAATTTCAACTGAAAAGACTTTTTTGCCAATTATATAAATAAAATAAATTGTCATAACCGACAGGAAAAAGGATAAAAGCTGATAAAAGAAATGTGAATCAAGGCCGATTATGTTCAGGAGGGCCAGCGGAAGTATGGTAGTAAATGAGACTGAACTGCTGAGGTCTGCAGCATTTCTTGAGTATTTAATACGATTATCAAAATATTTTAGAGAAAAATTACCCTTTGATATACGAATGCTTTTAACGATAAGCCGTTTAGCTTCATTTGTGTATCGCGGTTTGTGATTTAGATTCCACATGAGGAAGAAGATTGCTAAAACCAGTAGAAAATTGATCCCTGTATTTTTCCAGTATTGTTTGAGTTTATAGGAGATCGAGACCATATCTTTTGTAGCTCTGATCCTTTGTCTTCCGGTTTCCGGTGCTCCTCCGGCATGTTCTTGTGGAAGTTCTGTTGCGTCGTTAAACATGTCATCAGAAAAATTATCAGCCATTTATGTCCTCATTAGTATTTTCTGTTTCTAATCCTTTGGGTATTATAGAACATCGGGAAAGTCATGTCAAATAATGAATAGGATTAAAGAAAAGGGTCGTAAGGGGCATCGAGTTCAATTCTGCTTTCTTCAGCGCTTTTTATCTGTCTGTGAATAAGGCATACCTCTTCAAAAAGGTTGTTTGCATTAATTCTTTCATCCTTTTCTATCAGATCCAGAGCTTTATTTATCTGTTTTGGAAATATGAGTTTCTTTTTATCCTTATCAATACGGTCGGCGAATAAGGGGTCAATCAGAAATTCTACTTCTCCGTAATTTAACTCAATAAAACCACGTCTATCTTCCTGTGACAGATACTTCGAGAAGGAATTCAGCTCCTGTTTGTCACATTGCTGGAGAAAGTAAACTGTTGATTTTTCCTTTTCGAGATTAAAAGATATATTATTTACAATGTATTCAATTCTGTTCTTGTTGTGTCCAAATACCTGGAGAGCTTCTCCTGTCCTTTTGAAATAAGAGTTTGATCCGGTAAAAAGCAAATACCAGGAAAGAGGGACTTCATCGGGGCCGGGCAGCATACATCCGTCAATGTCAAGCGATGAAACAAAGTACTTTCCGTCCTGATCTACATAGTAGGATCCGTGTTTTTCTCTAACGTTAAAAGCACCTTCAGGGTAAAGAACCCGCATAGGTATACCTTCGGGGTACTCTCTTTTAAGGTGTTCTCTTTTATTTATATATTTAGTCCAATAGTCTTTTTCATCGGGTTCAAGGGTGTCTATATCCCTGTAAATACGTAAGAAACTATAGGTTGCCATTATATTCAGCCTCACTTTCTATGATATTAATATACCATACTTTTTCAATAGATTCACTTTTAAGTTATTTTTCAATAGATTTCTTTTATGGCAAAGTGGATTGTAAAAAATAAAAAAACTGACGAAAGCCTTCTCGACAGGGTTCTTTCCATAAGAGGTATAGTTTCTCAAAAACAGAAAGATGATTTTCTAAATCCTGATTTTGACAATAATCTTCATGATCCCTTTCTTTTATCCGGAATGGAAAGCGCGGTTGATCGAATTTTAACCGCCATAAAAAACAAAGAGATTATCTGTATTTTCGGAGATTATGATGCTGACGGAGTAACTGCTTCAGCTTTGTTGTACAGAACATTTAAATTCATCGGAATTGAACCGGAAGTAGTTATTCCTCACAGAATCAATGATGGTTACGGTATTACTTTAAACAGTATTGATTTGGCAATTGATAAAAAAGCATCATTAATAATAACCGTAGATAATGGAATAACAGGCAATGATGCGGTAGATAAGGCCAATCAAAACGGGATTGATGTTATAATAACTGATCACCATCTTCCAACAAACGGAATTCCTGATGCTTATGCTGTCCTGAATCCAAATGTAGAAGGGGACACATACCCGTTTAAGAAGCTCAGCGGAGTCGGAGTTGCCTATAAACTTGCTGCTGCACTCCTTGGAAAGATTCAGGGAATAAGTCCTGAATCGGTTTCTTCTCATTTAAAATGGATTCTCGATTTTGTCGCGATTGGAACTGTAGCTGATGTAATGGAATTGACAGGTGAGAACCGTGTCCTTGTTTACTACGGGTTGAAGGTGATCGCGAAGTCAAAAATGCCCGGAATAAATGCTCTGTTAAATGTTTCTTCAGAAAACCGTGCGAACCTGAATTCACAGACAATCGGGTTTTCACTGGGACCAAGGATTAACGCGGCCGGCCGGCTTGAAGGCGCTGAAACAGCGTTTAAACTCCTGATTACAGAAGACCGGGATGAGGCAGTAGATATGGCTGCTGAACTCAACAGGCTGAATACCAAGAGAAGGGGTATGGTTGATTCGGCGATGAGGAGCATTGACAAACATGTTGAGTCTCAGTTAAGGCATTCGGAGAGAATTCTCCTTCTTAAAAGCAGCGACTGGCATCCGGGGGTCATTGGTCTTATTGCGGGCAAGGTTTCTGAAAAGTACAATCTTCCCAGTATAGTGATGACAAATTTTAGTGATGCTGATAATTATGTAGCATCCTGCAGGTCAATCCCGTCTTTTGATATATCAAAAATGATAGAGGCTTTGAAATCACATTTCACCAGAAGCGGAGGACATTCACAGGCAGGAGGCTTCTCTATGTCTGCCTCGGGAGCAGCTCTTTTTGAAGAAAATCTGTATTCATACGCGAAGCAGGTTTCGGGAGAAGCCGATATTGAAAAAGAAATTTACATTGACAGTCTGATCAGGGAAGATGAGATTGATATGAAAAATCTCAATGAAATACAAAAGCTATTCCCATTTGGACAGGGTAATCCTGAACCGGTTTTTCTTTTAAAGGATGCGGCTCTTAGTGAAATGAGGCCGGTAGGAAAGACAAAAAAACATCTGAGGATAGGCGCGCGGATTAATAAGGGTATTGTATACGGGATAGGTTTTTCTCTGGCCGCATTATGTGATGAAATTAATTTTGATGCAAATGTGGATATTATTTTTAACCTTCGTGAAAATACATTCAACGGATTTACCAGTGTTCAAATGATGGTTCTGGATATGAAAAATA
>JAGLSM010000106.1 GCA_023135745.1 Spirochaetota bacterium
TACTCATATAAGAATTCCCTATCCACCTTCCTCATAACACAGGATTGAAACCTTCCAAAACCAACCCTAAAAAAAATCCGCGATCATCCGCCCAAATCAGTCCAATCCGTGTTCTATCCAATCCTGACGATTGCGATTACCAAATCCCGGTCCAAACACCTATTCATACGTCCCTTTTTTCTCATCATGGCATGAATCCGAAAAAGGACATCCCTTGCATGTAATACACTCACCCGGCCCAACTTTTTTCCCCGTGAATTTTTTGACAACAAACCTGATTAGATAAAGCACGGACAAACCGACTATAACATATACAATTACATTTTCCATATTCCCGCCTAACCCAGTCCTAAAAAACGGCCTGTCTGATAGACAATTGTACTAATTGTATAGGCCACAAAACTCGTATACCCTACCATCACAAGCGTCTGTTTCCATCCGGCTTCTTTAATGTATGTTGCTACAACCGCCTGACAGGGCAAATACAGCAGCACAAAAACCATAAAGGAAAGAGCTACCATAAGATCCGAGGTATAGAATTTTCCGTCACGAAGTATCACAGGAGTACTGCTGCCTTTAATAAAATAGCGTCCGTTTTTCCTGACAACCTTTGATGACGCAACAGGTTTCCCTCTTTGGAAAAAACGGTCACTCAAAATACGATGTCTCAAGGAAGCAGAATTCTCATCAGTTTCCTCCCCAACCGCGTAAATCGCGCCCATTGTGCCTACTATAACTTCTTTGGCGGCAAACCCTGCTATTAAGGAAATGCTGACCCTCCAGTTATCAAGCCCCATAGGAGCAAGGATTGGAGAAACAAAACTTCCAACCTTTCCCGCGTAACTATTTTTTTTATGATCAGCGGTCTTTATGTATTCTATATCTTTGAGAAGTTTGTTTTTCTTTTTAAGAATCCGTTTATAAGTCAATACAGCCTTTAACATGGTTCCTGAACTTTTTTTAAGAGCTCTAATTTTTATGTTTTTTTCTTTGGTCAAAATTTTATAAACAGAAGTATCCGGCTTAATATCATTAATTTGTTTTTGATAGTTTGACTGAATAAGCATCATTTTAGTATTAACGTTTTTGAATGCCTTATTATTTACAAAATCTTTTTCTGATAAGATATGACCATTGGGATTTGCCATCCTGAAAACAGAATTCATTTTCATTGAAAACCCGGTTTTGACTTTTTCAGTCATTTTTTTATACTTTGTTTCTTCTTTTGGAGACATTTTTGGGAAATTGCTTAAAAACCAGAATAACACTGCCGCCGCAAGTATAATTGTTCCCGCTTTTTTTAAATATGATGAAGTTTTATTCCACATTTGATGGAAAATACCTCTGATGGTTGGAAGCCTGTATGGAGGAAGCTCCATAACAAATGGAGAGCTCTCACCCTTGTATACGTAAGACCTGAATATTTTTGCTGTTAAAACCGCGACAACTACGCCTAATATATATATACTGAAAATCACCCATGAGCCGTATCTCCTGGAAAAAAGCGCGCCTGTAATTAGCAGATATACAGGAAAACGCGCTCCGCAGCTCATGAAAGTCGTAGCAAGCATTGTGGTAAGACGGTCTTTTCTGTTTTCAAGAGTCCGCGCAGCCATGAGACCGGGAACATTGCAGCCGAAACCGATAAGCATGGGTATGAATGATTTTCCATGAAGTCCCAGTTTATGCATCAGGCGGTCAATAACAAAGGCCGCCCTTGACATGTATCCGGTAGCCTCCATAAGAGCAATACATAAAAACATTATCATTATCTGCGGGACAAAAGTCATAACACCTCCGACCCCGCCAATAATACCGTCGGTTATAAGGCTCTGAAGATTCCCTTTTGGTATATTAGCCTTGGCAAAATCAGATAACGATGTAAAAATACTTTCAACAAAATCAATTAATGGAGCCGAAAGATCCACCGATACAAAAAATATTAAAAACATTATTATCGCGAAGATTGGTAATCCCAGGACTCTGTTCAGAATTATATTATCAATTGAATCTGACACGGCAATTTTAGAAGGCCGGATCCTCTCAGCGCTTTCCTTTAGTGCTCCGTTGATAAACCCGTATCTCTCATCAGTTATGATACTGTCACAGCTGCGGCCGTAAACAGTCTTCAGATGTTTTCTGCTTTTAACTGCTGACATTAAGAGTTTTAAATCCGAATCAGCGCCATTGTCGGTTATTTTTTTTATTACATTCTCGTCATTTTCGAGAAGTTTTACAGCTATCCATCGGTTTTTGCCTATTTCATCAAGTGGAAGATTATTAATTATCGGAACGATTTTTTCAATTTCTTCTTCTACTTCAGAACCGTAGTGAATTGGTGAATGTTTAATCTCTTTTTTTCCTTCAACAATATCAATAACAAGATCCAGAAGATCATCCATACCCTCTTTTTTATGGCCGATTGTTTTTATAAATTTTGCTCCAAACAGCCAGCTGAGCTTTTCAAGGTCTATAAAATGACCTTTTTTCTCAAGCATATCGCTCATATTAAGGGCAATAACCAATGGAACCTCAAGTTCCTTGAGTTGAGTCGCGAGGTAGAGGTTTCTCTCTATATTGGACGCATCTACAACGTCAATCACGATATCCGGGTTATTTTCTATAATAAAGTCCCGGGCAATTATCTGATCTATGGAGTAGGCATTCAGGCTGTATGTGCCGGGCAGATCGACAAACCTGATTCTGACACCCCGGTGTTCACACCATCCTTCTACTTTTTCAACTGTAACACCGGGATAATTCCCTACCCTCTGCCTTGACCCGGTCAGATTGTTAAAAATTGTTGTCTTTCCTGAATTGGGATTACCCATTAAACAAACGGTAATAACCCTTTTATCATGAGGTTCTTTCACTTTTTACTCTTTTCCAAAAATTACTCTTCAAGAATAATTTCGCCCGCCTCTTTTTTCCTTAAAGACAGTCTGTAATTCTTTACTTCAATTTCGATAGGATCTCCAAGAGGCGCGACCTTTGTCAACTTAACTCTGACTCCTTTAAGAACCCCCATTTCCATGAGTTTCTTTCTAAGATTTCCTATACTCAGGAGTTCTTTAATCACTCCTGTCTCATTTTTTTTAAGATCATTTATAGACCGCACTAAATCCTCCGGATGAATAAATAATTACAGTATGAATATTACTATTAATTTCTCTTTAAAACTACTTTTATTGTTATATGTGACTAACTTTTTTAAAAAAATGCAGCTTTTATTTTAAATTTGGTTATTATTGCAAATAAGCAAATAAAAGAATGGATGGTTTTATGGAAATCAAAGAAATGCAAAAGTACCAGCTTCGTGCTGATATTCTCAAAGCGCTCTCTCACCCAAGCAGATTATTTATTGTTAATATGCTTTCTGAAAAGGAACATTGCGTTTGTGATATCACAAAAAAAATAGAATTTGATATTTCTACAGTTTCTCGTCATTTGGATAAGCTCAAACAGGCAGGAATCATTGAAAGAAGAAAAGAAGGCACTATGGTAATTTATACACTGCAAATGCAATGTTTGTCCGGAATTTCCCAGTGTATAGAAAATGTTTTAAAACAAAAAGCAGAAAAGCTCAGCGCGTTAATTTAGGAAACTGATTATTAAAGGATTTTTATTATGAAGCAATGGAAAATATTCTTACTTATTCTGGGTGTTTTTCTTCTTTTCTTTTTGATTCCACTTAATAATCCAGTTGTACGCAATGCTGTTATGGAAGCTCTCCACATGCTGCAGGATTACGCGCGGGATCATGTTCTGCTATGCCTTATCCCCGCGTTTTTTATTGCCGGAGCAATCAGTAACTTTATAAGTCAAGGCGCAGTTATGCGATACCTTGGTGCTAAAGCAAATAAATTTCTGGCATATACAGTATCATCTGTTTCCGGTTCCATACTTGCTGTATGTTCATGCACTGTTTTACCATTGTTTGCAGGGATTTATAGACGAGGTGCCGGATTAGGACCTGCAACAGCATTCCTTTATTCAGGTCCAGCTATAAACATCACGGCCATGATTCTCACAGCACGTGTACTTGGCTGGGAACTTGGAATTGCACGGATTATTGGCGCTGTGATTTTTGCGATAATTATCGGCCTATTGATGCATCTTATTTTTCGAAAGGAAGAAAAAGAGCGTCATGAAGAAGGCGGGTTTGTCATTCCGCAGGACGAAAACAATGGCAGGTCAATGTGGAAGACCTCAATTTATTTTCTTGTTATGATTGCAATTCTGATATTCCTTAATTGGAGTTATGACAAGTCTGGAGGGCAAAGTCTCTGGAACACAATTTATTCCATAAAATACCATATTTCCGGCTTTCTTTTGCTAATCCTTGGAATATTAATTTTTCTGTGGTTTAAAAAAGATGAACTTAAAAACTGGACAACATCAACATGGGATTTCACCAAGCAGATAATGCCGTTGCTATTTTTAGGCGTTCTTACCGCGGGTTTTTTACTGGGAAGAGCAACAGGCACTGATGGCATTGTCCACGAAGGGATAATCCCCGGGCACTGGATAGCATCCCTTGTAGGCGGTAATTCCATTATGTCTAATTTTATTGCTTCTATTTCAGGAGCATTTATGTATCTGGCAACCTTGACTGAAATACCAATCCTGCAAGGCCTTATCGGAGCCGGAATGGGAAAAGGCCCCGCTCTTGCTCTTTTATTGGCAGGGCCTGCTCTGTCCCTGCCAAGTATGCTTGTTATCCGCAGTGTTCTTGGAACAAAAAAAACAATCGTGTATGTGCTGCTGGTAGTAGTGATGGCAACCTTCACAGGTTTGCTTTTCGGTACATTGATGCAATAACAGATTAAGGAAAAAATATGATAAACGACATATTTACAACATTAAGCAAAGCCCTGGAATCCGGATCATTCTTCGCCCTTTTGGCAGCTTTTGGTTGGGGAATACTCAGCATTCTCCTCAGTCCATGCCACCTGGCAAGCATCCCTCTTATTGTGGGATTTGTCAGTAGCCAGGAAGATAAAAAAACAAAAAAAGCATTTTACATATCAACTATGTTCGCAATTGGCATCTTGCTTACAATTATGTTGATCGGTCTTGTAACCGGCCTTTTAGGTAGAATGCTTGGAGACCTTGGTCTGATGGCTAAAATAGGAAACATCATTGTGGCTGTAGTTTTATTGATTGTAGCCGCTTATATGTTGGGACTCATTTCTCTTGATTTTCTTCAGGTTGGAAACAAACCTGCCTTGCAGCGTAAGGGCGAAGGCACGGCGTTTCTTATGGGACTGATATTCGGCATTAGTGTTGGACCCTGCACTTTTGCATATATGGCGCCAATGCTTGCTTTTACCTTTAAGTCCGCAGCTAATAATATGTTTTTTGCAATTATTTTGCTGGTGGCTTTTGCCATTGGACATTCTTTAGTGATTATACTGGCCGGCGGATTTTCCAATATAGTTCAACGTTATCTAAACTGGAATGAAAAATCTAAGGGTTTGACTATAATAAAAAAAATATGCGGCGTGCTGCTGATAGCTGCCGCCGTATATATCATTACACAATAGGAGGAATGATATGAACATAAAAATTTTAGGGACAGGCTGTGCAAAGTGTAATCAGCTCGAAGAAAACGCGAAAAAAGCGATAGCCCAATCCGGCAGTGATCACGAAATTGAAAAAGTCACAGAGCTTAATAAAATAATGGATTATGGAGTTATGATGACTCCTGCTCTCGTGATTAATGAAAAAGTAATTTCATCTGGCAAAATCCTCTCTGCTGACGATATAGCGGCATTGTTAAATTAAGATATCAGGACAGTTTTAAAAAATACAGCCAATTTATTAAAGGAGTTTGCTTCATGATAAAGAAAATGCTTTTTATTACATTAATTTTTTTCTTAATTTCTTGTGACAGCAAGACTAAGGGAGCGCAAGGTTCCGCGGGAAAGCAGTCACAAAAAAAACCAGTCAAACAATACCAGGTTACCCTGGTTGAATTGGGATCTGTTCGCTGTGTTCCCTGCCGCATGATGACGCCGGTACTTGAGACAGTTAAAAAAAAGTATGGCGCCAAGGTTAATATTATTTTCTATAATGTTTGGAAAAGCAAAAACCGAAAATATGCCCGGAAATACCGTGTCCGGGTTATTCCAACTCAGGTTTTCCTGGATAAGGATGGTGTTGAATACTTCAGGCATGAAGGCTTTTTTCCATTGGATAAAGTGGAAGAGATTATCAAAAAGAAATTTTAAAGAATTTTTGTAAATAAAAAATAACTGATCAATCAGATCTTAAATCTATTTTGAAAAAATAAATTTAAAAATAGATGCTTTAAAAAAAAACAATCAGTCTCCAAGGTTGCTAAAATCCTCCATAAAGTGTTATCGGTTGCCTGCTGCAATAGCAGCCGGATTTGTAACTGTCTTTTTATTTTGGCATTTTATTTTATTAGTTGATTTTTTTTTAAGCATTAAATAGATTAGGATGATTATAAACATACTATGTAATAAATGGTATTAAGAAGGAGAGAATATGGCTGATAAGAATAATATAGTAGAAGGTAACGCGCCCGGAGCATATTACGTAGATACAGACTGCACAGCATGCGGAATCTGTATTGATGAAGCTCCGGACCACTTTGATATGTCTGATGACGGAGGATCTGCCCTGGTAGTAAAACAACCTTCAACTGATGACGAAAAAGCAAACTGTGAAAATGCCCTGGAATCCTGTCCATCCGAAGCAATCGGCAACAACGGCTGAAATAAAACCTTATTTCGGAATTAAACGGTATAGAGCATTTAACTCTGATATACCTTTTAATTCCGAAATCATTTTCCTAATAAATCTCAGTTAATAATATCCGGACATTTTTCTTTGAGAATTTCAATAATGGATTCGCGCGGCTGCTCTTCCATGAAGGTAAATTTATATTTTCCACCATTCCGTAATTTGAACTGCACAAACGCGTCACCACTCCACATACTCTTCTTTTTATGGGAAAATTGTTTAATATCCTGATAGCTTAGTTTAATATTATTTTTTGAATCTTTTTCAACCAACTCATCAAGATTTTTGTAAAAATAATGTTTCTAAAAAAATGACAAAATGAAATTGTTTGGGTAT
>JAGLSM010000107.1 GCA_023135745.1 Spirochaetota bacterium
CCCGGGGACGCAGGTTATCCGGCGGCCTTTTTATATCTGCCTGTAGGAGCCAAAGCAATTGCCATGGGGGGAGCCTTTGTTGTTGGAGTTTATGACCAGACATCCGCCTTCTATAACCCTGCGGCTCTTATTAATATTAAGTATGGCGGTGTATCTTTAACAGGTTCAAGTCTTTCTCTGGACCGTTATCATAATGCTGGAGTAATTGCTTTTAAAAATGGAGATGCTGCAGCTCCTTCAAGTGTCATTGCTCTTTCGGGGATTTATACTTTTGTTGACGGGATTTATCCTTACGTTGATGATACAGGTGTTGCGTCAGGAGGTGCTGTAACCTTTGGATCATTCATGGGTCAGCTGAGTATGGCTTTTTCGCTTGCTCCTAAAGTACCGGGTGCGTCTTGGGGATTTTCTATTAAAGGGATCACTCAGTCAATTGATGATGAAACTGCCTATGGAATTGCTGCTGATTTTGGAGCCGAATTCAGAGTTGTCATTTTTAAAATCGGAGTAGCTGTCAAGAATCTTGGTATTATGGCCTATTCTTCAAAAACTCTTTGGCTGCGTCCGCAAATAATCGGCGGGATTAATTTAAAATTACCGGGATTACCTGTTCCTATTATAATGCAAATTGACCAGACTGTTGGAATTGGTGATGGTCCAAAGTTTAGACTTGCTACAGAATTTACAGTTTTTGATACTGCACCAAAGGATGATATTAAGGGCTATGATACCGCATTAAAAAACTTCGAGAAAAAGCAGCTTGGAAACCTTCTTCAAAAGCAGCCTGAAAGTACTCCCGGCAGAGGTGTTGCCTTAACCTTACGGCTTGCATTGGCTGATGGGAATTTATCAGGCGGATTTACTCTCAGGGTTAATACAGTAGAGGTTTCCTATGCTTTGGCAATGGATGTATTTGACGAACGTCTGGGACATATAGTCAGCGTAAATTATAATTTTTAAAATGGGAACTAATTAGTCCCTCTTTTGGTTTATTCCATAGGGGGACTTTTTATGAAAAAATCAACTGCTATAATAAGCTTCTTTTTTTTGTTTTGTATTACACATATTTATTCAATATCAAAAGCGATAAACTTTGAGACTCTTCCTGAAATTCTAAATAAAAAAGCTTTGCGGTTAATTAAAATAAAAAAATACAGAGCTGCTTTAAAAATCTTAAGAAAACTAAATGAATTCGATGGATATCAAAAACAAAGTATTTATAATACAGCTTTTATATACTTTAAACTGCGGGAATTGCATGTAAGCCTTAATTTTATTAACCGGTTACTGTTTATTGATCCTTTAAATAATAAGGCGCTTATTTTAAAAGCAAGAATATTAGTCTATTCCGGAAGGGGTGAACAAGTTTTACTTACCTGTAGAAATATAAAAAGAATGAGTAATCTAATTATTTCACTTTTTATAAAAAACTATCTAAAATCGCGTAATTACAGGATGATTAATTATTATTTAAATAAATATCTGAACAATAATCCAAAGGCTGTATATTTGTATTTTTTAGGAAACAGTTTTTTTAAAAATGGATATTACAACTACGCGGCGGATATATTTAAAAGAGCTGTCACGAAGGGGTTGGCTCGCTTAAAGATTAGAATAGTACGTAAAAAACTTACAATTATATATTATAAACTTGCTGTACAGAAAAAATTAAAATGTGATTTTAAATCTGCTATTCACATGTTCATGAAGGTAATAAAGATTTCACCAATCAAGAGTATCTATAGACAGAAGGCAGGCGAACAAATACGGAGTATAAAAAAACTTTATTCTCTCATGAAAAAATAATTATATTCTAGTTTATGAAATATTCTTTTAAAAATATTGAACTGGACTTAATAAAAAAGCCTGCTATCATGGGAATATTAAATGTAACCCCTGATTCTTTCTACTCTAACAGCCGTTTTACCGCGGATGATGAAATCTTAAGAGAGGTTTCAAAGATGATTGAAGCAGGGGCGGATATAATCGATATTGGAGGGGAGTCTTCCAGGCCAGGGGCGTGTGAGGTGTCTGAAAAAGATGAGATCAAAAGAATTGATGGAGTCATTAAACAGATCACTTCACGTTTTAAATGTTTAATTTCTATTGATACAAGAAGGGCAATGGTCGCCCGGACTGCTCTAGATGCCGGTGCTGAAATTGTAAACGATATTTCAGGGTTTAGTGACCCGAAAATGATCGATGTAATTAGGGAACATAACGCGGTTGCTGTTTTGATGCATATGAAGGGTTTTCCAAAAAATATGCAGGATTCTCCATACTATAGAGATGTAACAAAGGAGATTTACGATTTTTTTGAATCCAGAATTTCTTATGCGGAAGATAACGGGCTGAAGCGTGAAAATATATGGGTTGACCCGGGCATTGGATTTGGAAAACGCCTTATAGACAACCTTGAAATAATCAGGAATTTAAGTAATTTTAAGAAAACCGGATGTCACGTGTTAATAGGGCTTTCCAGAAAATCATTTATTGAGGAAGTTACCGCTAACACGGTAGAAGAAAGACTTTTAGGAACCTGTCTTTATAACCTTGTCAGTCTGCAAAATGGAGCATCAATCATCAGAGTGCATGATGTAAAAGAAGCTGCTGAAACAATTAAGATATTCGAATCTATTTCCTGAATCTAAATTTTTTCGGCAAAAGCAATAACAGATATACCCATAAATGGATGAAATGGTTTATCAAGAATCTTTAACAATGGAACAAGTTTATTAAAGAGTTTAAGCTGTCCGTCAGGAATATCCTTTTTTTTAAGGATTTTGCCGTTGAGAAACCAGCCCGGAATTCCAAAGACGTTGAAATACATAGTTCTGGAGACCGAAAATCCTGTTTTCTCGAGAACTCTTCGAAGACTTTTTTTTGTGTATCTTCTATAATGATATATTTCCTTGTCAAGAGATCCAAAAAGCCAGTTAAATGCCGGAACCAGGATTACAAGCCGGCCGTTATCCTTTAAAGCTTTATGAATGTTTTTAAGAGCCTTTTCCTGGTTTTTAATATGTTCGAGTACATTCAGGGAATAAACAGAATCAAATTCTCTGTTAAAATAAGGTTTTTTAGATAAATCATATTTAAAGGTTTTTATTTTGAATTTATTTTTTACATAATCCAGATAGTTTTGCTGAATGTCAACTGCAGTTACACGGAATTTATCAGTAAAATGGGAAGTTATATTGCCGAGTCCGCATCCTATTTCAAGCAGGTCTTCGCCTTGAAGGTAATCAGAAAATTGTTCAATAATCCATTTATTGTAATTTACTGCTTCCTTAAATTGAACGAGCGTATCTTTACCGGTTTTATCAATAGTTTCTAAAGCTTCTAAATTTTTCATCAATTAAAGCTATTAAAAAAAAACAGACAAACAATAAAAAGATAAAAAATGCTAAAAGACTGCATCATATGTCAGAATATGGACATCTGACATATGACTTGGATAGAAGAATCAAAGCAAAACTTGCTGGATAAAAAGCCTTTTAAGGTATAATACCCAGGTTGAAATTAATTCCCGTTTTATTACCGTCAATTACAAGATTGGCAGAGGCCGGAGGATTAATACTGCTGCCGCCGTAATATCCCAGATAATCTCCAGAATTAAACAGTATGCCATTTTTGTTTATGTCAGACATTGCGTAGATATAATAAGTTCCAGCTATTGCATTTAAAGAATAAGTAAAAGTATTGCCATTTGCTATAATGGAATCAAAAGCTATTGGTGGATTAATTAAATATGGATCTTCGCTTATCAAAATACTATTTGTTACTCCACTAACAGTTGCAGGCAAAGTGACAGTTCCTGATACGGTATATGTTTCCATTTCTTCAACTTTTATAGCGTAAGTTCCATGACTTGAGCCTGAATAGTACTCTTCAACTTTTATATAGTATTTTCCTGATGAATCAGCTTGTATAAGTTCTGGAGTATTGTATCCGCTGTCAACATGAGAGAAATTTGTTACAGAGAAATCAGAGTTAAAAGCTGAGACTTTAATATCTGATGTATAACTGCCTGATCCTTGATATGAATCATCCCAATATACACCATATGTCTTGCCCGCAGTTGCATTAAAATAATGCCACTTTATTTCGCCCGCTGTCAGGCTTCCGCTTACCCAATTCCCTAATGTTAATGGTCCTGTTAATGGTCCGTCAAGAGTTGTAACGGTCAAACTAACAGGAACAGTGTTTAGGTTATTGAAGTTATCGGCAGGGACAATATAAATATCATACGCGGTATTTTGAACAAGACCTGCTACAGTTTTTGTTCCTTCGATATTTCCCGATGCTGACGCTGTACCTGACCGGAAAACAGGTATGCCGTTATAATCAGCTCCATTTTTAACCTGTTCAGATGTGGGCGCAGTGGAGTTATTGGAAACAACTACGTAATATACTGAACCTGTTTCGTTAATTTTGTATTTCAGGTTAAAACTGCTATCTGAAACATTGTCATACTTAGGCCATCCTGTATTCCATGATGGCGGGGTATTATCTGATATTGTACCGGTCGTAAAACTAAAATTGGTAGCAATAAGTGAATTATTTTCTGTATCCTTGATATCTGATGAAAGGGAAACAGTATAAACTGTGGAAGGACTTAATTCACCATTAGAAATTGTAAATACAGCAGTTTTTATGGAAGGATCATAACTGATTGTTCCTAAAACCCCATTGTTTACGCTAAAAGATGCGTTGTCAATTCCGGTTAGATTTTCATTGAAGATGACTTGAATTTGAACCAGATTAATTGCAACATCCAGCTGGTTGTTTGACGGGAAGGATGAAACCATAACAGGATAAATATTGTTAATAATAGGATTCTGAGTTGTCTCAGAACATGCGAATAAAAGAATGCTAAGTAAAAATAATGTTATAAATATTTTTTTCATAAGAACCTCTTTTAAATTTATTTTGTATCTTCTATTAGTTATACGCATGAGTTTAAAAAAAGGGACATATTTATGTTGTTTTTTTGCAAAAATTAACAGTTTATTTGTTTTTCCTGCAGTGATTAAACTGATTTTCATGAAAATTTGAATGTAAAGTGCTTTTCAACAACTTCTACTTATGATATAATCAATGAGTGTGATTTTATTAACGTTCTATTAAATGAAGTTATGCATGTTGGAATACGGATTTATCGAATTGGAACGGATTATTTTCTGAAGATTCTTATGAAATATTTGAAAATAGTCTTAGCTATACAAAAAAAATAAATAAAAAAATCTGTGAAAATCCGCCGTATCTGGTGCGCCATCAGTGTTCCATTTTCTCAATCCTGTCATTTGATAAAACTCGGATAAAAAGTATCATGTTAGCTGAAGTATACCTTCCCATATTGGAAATGTTGGGATAAGTGTATGCCAAGTTATGATATAGTCATTAGATAGCGAAGCATCTTAGTGACAAAATCAAACCTTGTCGGTATAACTGCTTAATCATGTAATTATATATACATTAGAGACCGATATTCAGATTAAGCTGAGTTTTAAATAATGATTATCACCTTGATTGCTGCTTTAAAAATCAGCGATCAGTAATTTATAACAGGGAATAATAATTGAAAGATATTACAAAAAATATCATACGTTATACAGTCGATGTTTTGATTATTCTGATCATTCTTGTTGCTCTCGCGCGGACTAACAATATGCCTGTTGTTGTTCCTGAACCAATATCAGATTTTATAATAGATACTTCAAATGACATTTTAAGCGGTAAAGCATTTTCTTCATTTACAGCTTTTCTAACTGAAATTTCCGATTTCTTCCTATCCGGAGGAACTGATAAGCAAAATAAAAAGAAATTAAAGCTCTACAGGGACAGGATTAATGGATATTTTGAAAAGACTGCTCAAAATCTTTTATATACCAGTATTAATCCCAAGATAAGACGTTCCCTTCCTGATTTTAACGAGAGATTATCAGGAGTATTCGCCCAATCATTGATTCAAAAACTGGTGGATGATTATTACGATGTAGATCAGATATCACTTATATCAGGGAGAGGCCGTCTGATAGTAAGATCAAAAAAAACCAATGCTCTTCTATTTAATGAAGCTCAAATATCACCTGATATATATAAAAAAGCATTATCAATGAGGATGCCTTATGTTCAAACCATAAAGACAGGGCGCTTTCTTTTAATTGCTCCATTTTCATCGGTACTTCGCGAAAAAAGAGGCTTTATTCTAATGGTTTTAAACACCAAGGCAATTAATGAAGCTTTAGAAGATGTAAGCCTTAAAGATGGGAATATGGTATATATCATAGACAGCGATTCAAAATTTCTTATTCATTCACGAATAGAACAGAAAAAAACCATGTTATTTTTTGATAAAGTTAAAAAAGGGCAGATCCCAATTAGTTTTTTAACTGACAGCAAGTTTACAACAATAGGTGCTGCGGTTAAAAGATCCTACTCAGTTTCATTAAATGCATTCCTTGAATCGGGAAGGAGAGTTCATATTGGTCTTTTGGCTCCCGAAGGTTCAATTTTGCGTTTTATTATGCTTTTGGTGAGGTTCGCGCTTTTTGTTTTCGCGCTGGTAGTCCTGATTTTCCTTGTAAAAAAGATACTGAGAAAAACATTTATTCTCACCCGTGAAAAAAGATTAACTAAAAAAATGCTTAATCTTTCACTTAATAAAGCAATTACAGCAGGTGAAGAGATTAGAAAAGCAGGCGAAGAGGCAATAAATGCCGCAAAAAAAGGTAATGAAATTGCAAAGAATGCTGTCAGTGGAGTTAAGGATCTGGTACAAAAGCGGGTTAATTCTGCTATAACAGGAGGTTCTGGTTCAAAAATGATTGCACCTTCAGGATCATCTGCAAGTTATAACAAAGCAGAAGGGGGCCCTGAGTATAAATGGAGCGGTGATGTCGGAAATAATTCTGAGACGGGTTTTGACCCTGAATCAGATTCGGTGAATATTGATGAGGATACAAGGAATGAAACTTTAAGCAAGACCGAGTAAAATGAAATGAATCAGAATA
>JAGLSM010000108.1 GCA_023135745.1 Spirochaetota bacterium
TTGAAATAGGTGTTGGAACTCCTGAAACTGATGAGCACTGGTTCTCATTAGATATGTATGACAAGACAGACGGCAACTGGCACAAGTTTGTTATCGATGTAAGTGCTGTTGACCTTTCTTCTGTTGACTGGGTATTCGCAATGAAGAACGGTGCTTACTCTTCAGGTACAGTTGAGTTTGATGATATTTGTTATTCTACAGTTGATCCCGGTGACGGTGAAACAGTTGAACATCCTCCTGTAACCATCAAGAAAGTTTATTCTGAAATGACAGAAGGGGAAGACATTCCTTTGGTTTCCGCATGGCAGGTTTGGAGTGGAACTGTTTCTACATTTACCGTATTAACCGATGCCGGTGTTGACGGCGGAACTGCGGTTATTCAGGTTGTTCCTAGCGCAGCAGGATGGTTCGGATTTGCTATCTTTACCGCATCTCATGCTGAAGACCTCAGTGGTTTTAACTACCTGGTAGTCAGTCTTAGAAGTACTGACATAAGCAGCACAGCTGTTCAAATAGGTTTTGGAACTCCCGCTACTGATGAGCACTGGTATTTAGCTGACATGACCGGTAAGACAGACGGCAACTGGCATCAGTTTGTAATCGATGTAAGCTCTGCCAACCTTGCTTCAATGGAGTGGGCGTTTGCAATGCTTCACGAAGCCTACACGGGTGGAACTGTTGATTTTGACAATGTCTATTACACAACAACAGCGCCTTAAGTTAACTCTTAAGATCTAAAAAAAAGAGCCGCGTAACGCGGCTCTTTTTTTTTTATTTGTACTCATTGGATACTGGTTCTACTAATTGATTGAATGAGTATTTTGCGGATGTAGATACGTTGCATAAAGCGTATTTACACCACCTTCCATGTGTTTTATGAAATGTGGATGATATAGGTTAGATTTAGAAAAAAATCAAAAAAAAACCGGAAATTCATAAGATAAATTTGATAGCATTAAAAAAATAGTCTATACTATAAGTATAAGGATTAGTGAACCTATATGTATTTTAATTAAAACAATTAGCAAGGGTTTTTTACACAGTTTACAAAGATTTTTTAATAGTAGGAATAATCAGGTTAGGAGTTTATATTGCGGTTTAAGCTATTTAACATAGTCATAATATTATTAACAATAATCTTATTCTCATGCGGGAATGATGTTGTTGATCCCGGATGGAGAACAAAAGGGTCATTGACCCTTGCCTTTGGTTCCAATACTTTATCAAAAACTATTGTGCCTGACGTTGATATGAATATTGTTTCTTATGATATTCAGGGAAACGGGCCATCGGGAGCAACTTTTTCACGGCTTAATATCACTACGGGCAGTGTATCCATTAATGATCTGGTGATTGGTGCGTGGACTGTGGTGGTTTATGGTAAAAATGCCGCCGGAGATATAATAGGAAGCGGGAGTTCTCCTGCTGTAATTGCGGAAGGTCAGTCAACTTCGGTTGCTATTACTGTAATTCCTCAGGAAGGAAACGGAACTCTGAGTATTACAGTTTACTGGGATACGGAGATCCCGAATCCAAATTTGACGGCAATCCTGACTAAACTTGGAGGATTACCTGTTGAATTTTCAAATTTCACATACGGTGTCAATTCTTTTTCATATATAGATTCTGCTGTTGCTCCGGGGTATTATACTCTACAATTGAAGTTGAAAAGCGGTACTGATGATGTATGGGGTTCTGCTCCTGCTATACGTATACTTACCGGTTTTACAACGTCTGTTAATTTAAGTGCTGAAGCACCTGCCTCTGATCCTTCAGCAGGTACTTTTGGTGTTTACAGTGAAACGGTTCCCTTGGATGTTGAATATGGTGTTGACGCTGAGGTAATATCACTACAGAGTTTGTGGAGCTGTGAGCTATACACAAACGATACGGTAGATCCAGGTGAAGGTTCAAGCTGCATAAAAGTGGTTGGAACAAATCTCGGTGTTGGTTTTTATATCAGGAGAAGGCCGTTAGGCTCAACTATTGACTTTACCGATATTGATTATATTCACTTCATGTATAAAGGAAATAACGGATTTAAGGTTGCTGTAGTGGATCAGTTCGTGAGAAGTATTGATATGGACGTTCTTCCGGGTTATGGCCTGGTAACTAACGGTACATGGTGTAACATTAAGATTCCTCTGAGTGCCTTTCCCGGGCTTGATGCCAGTAAGATTGAATCTTACTTCTACATTGAGGCCACTCCGGTACATGGACACAGCCCCGGAGATATATTTTATATAGATAATATTTATTTCTCGGGAACCAACTATTCCGGGAATACAAATACCCCAATCAGTAATTCACCGGAGGAATTTGGATTATACTCCGAAACGGTTGCCCTTGATGTTGAATGGAACTTTGACACTAAGTTGACTGTTTTTTCAGGCGGAATGCTTAACGCAAAAATTACTACTAATCCTGCTGAGGGAAGCGAGTGCTGGCAGTTTGAAGGGACAGACACATGGATGGGATTTGGTTTTGAGGTAATGCCTTTTACAGACGCAAATGCAAAAGATCTCAGCGCGTATAATTATCTTAACTTTAATTATAGGGGAACAAAAAACTTTCGACTTGGTATGAGATGGGTTGGGTCGAATATTTATCTCGATGTTGTCGATATGGTGGGATTTGATTTGGTTATTGATGGGAACTGGTCTACTGTAAAAATTCCATTGACTGCATTTACTGGGATTGATAAATCGAAAGTATTGCAGTATATAATGTTTTCATCAGTAGGAGACTATGAAGTTGGAGATATTCACACGTTTGATAATATATATTTTTCCGTGAATTAGATTATTAGAGATAAATGATTTTAAGAGAAGAACCCGGTATTCAGCCGGGTTTTTTCTTTTTTGGATTCATTTTATGTTTAAATTAATTGACAAAGCAAGAATGTCATAATATAGTTGAATTTGTTAAAATACCTTGTATATTTTGCTTTTTTTATAAAACTTATAAAAATCTTAAACTAAAGGTATACTTTGTAGGTTTCGACAATCAAAGAAGTGTAATGTAACAATATTTAATTTAATCAGGATGGAAAAATGGCTGAAGAAAAATTAGAAAATCCAAAAACACCGGGAGCTAATCAAGAAGAGATTATTTCTTTATCTGATTCTGAGCTTGATAATATATTAAATAGTGCAGAATTAACTGATTCTCCTATTGAAGACCTTGAAATTAATCTTGATGAAGAGCCTATTGCTGAAGTGCAGACGGAAGTGGTGAATGATGAATCTTCTGTCTCAGCTTCTGCTGAGGAACCGGTTGTTCAGGAAGAAATTTCTCAACCTGCTGAAACTCAGGAACCATCTGTCATTGAGGGATCAGAAGAGGGTTTTTTTAGTGATGAAGATGAAACCATCGGTCTTTCATCCAATGAACTGGATAATATCCTGGAAAAGGCTTCTTCAACTTTCGAAAATGAGCAGGCTGAAGCACCTAAAGATGAGGCCAATCAGCAGTTAGAAGCACCTGTTCTTGGTGAAAGTGAGATTACCATGGAAGATGATTCTGTAAAGTCTTCACCGGTTTCTGAGGAAACACCATCTGATACAGGTATTGTAGAAGAGGATCTTCCATTAATTGATGAATCTGAGCTTGTTTTTGATGAGGAAGACCGTCTTATATTAGAAGATACTGATACGGGAGAATCTTCCGAGACATCCATAGTACAGGAAATGGCAGATGAAGATATTCTTTTAGATGAAGATGTTTCAATTGAAACTGAAAAACAGGAACCTGTTCAGACCGAAGCTGTTTCCCGGGAGGGAACTCTCGAAGAGCTGTCCCCTGTTGATGAACAGACTATCTCTACAGAAACTGAGGATAATGTACTTTCTGTTTCCGGTGAAAGTGTTGATCAGATGATCGGTGAAGAAAGTGATGAAGATGTTTTAAGTGATTTCCAGGTTAATGAAGAAATAATCCTTGATGAGCCTGTAGACCTTGAATCAAAAACTGTTGAAGAACCGTCATCTGAAATTCAAAAGCCCGTTGATGATAATCTTTTTATTGAAGAAGAATCTATTACACTGGATGAGAATCTTGATACAACAGAAACAGGGATACAAGAGCCGGCACAAAGCCTTGAAACTGAAGAAATAATTATTGAAGAGACAATGGTTCAGGTTCCTGCCGCAGAAGAAGAGTCCGTATCTGAACCTGCCCCGATTGAACCTATGACTGAAGAAATAATAATAGAGGAGCCTGTTGCTGTACCTCCAAGTATGGAAGAAACAATCTCTGATGAGTCTGCTGATATCGAAATTATTTCTGAGGAGGATATCACCGAAGAAGCACCGGAGATAACAGAGGAAGAGATAGTATTTGAAGAGGAAGAGAAGATTGAAGCTGAACCCCACGACACTACTGAGGAAATTCCTGTAGTGGCGGGTATAAATGAATCAGATATATCTGAAATGAAAGAGGAGATTATATCTCAACCTGAATCAATTCCTGAGTCCGGATTTGATAGCGCGGCGATAAGTTCCGGGGCATCAGCGCAGGTTGTGGAGCCTGAAAAAGAAATTTTTGAAGGGTTAACTGAAAATACAAAAGAGGATGTTAAGCAGGTGTTGTCTTATCTTGATGAATTATTTGATAATCTTCCGGAGGATAAGATTAAGGAATTTGCGGAGTCAAAATACTACGATATATATAACAAACTTTTTAATGAATTAGGGATTTAATAAATGGGATTCCTTGCAAAAGCGAAATATTTCAGGGATCTTGTACTGAAAAAAGGATCACCGGGTCATAGAGGGGGGCTTCTATCCAGAGCTTCCGAATTTCTTAAACGACGCGCGGCTGGTTCAAATAAAAGTGATGGTCTAAGGGGGCGGGCTTCAGGATTTATCGTAGAAGGATTAGATTCAGATAAAAAAAAAAGTGTAGAATCTGACCCTTCACCGGAGCCGGAAATTATTCCCATCGCAGGATCTTTAGACAGCATCAGCGATGAACTTCAAAAAAAAAGTCTTGATTTCACAAATATTATAGAAATAAGTAAAGAAATAAATGCCACTTTACAAATAAATGAACTACTGTCTATTGTTTTGTTAACCTGTATGGGTCAATTAAGTGTCCAAAAAGCTGTTCTATGTACCAGAGATGACACAGGTAATTTTGTTTTGCGTATTCAAAGAGGTTTAGAAAAAGTTGAAGAAAGTGAATTTGTTTTTTTAAAAGATGGTTCCTTAAGTAATTATTTTAAGAATGAGACTTATCCTAAACTCCTGGATGAATTAATGGGTATGATAAATGAAAAGGAAAGAAATCTTTTTATAGATGTTGAGGCAAAGGTTATTGCGCCATTAATAGCTAAGGATAAGGTTACAGGATTTTTAATTCTTGGTGAAAAATATGATAATACAGATTTTAATCAGGGAGACATTGATTTTCTGTCAGCGCTTGTATCAATGGCTGCCATTGCCATAGAAAACGCGAGTCTTTATTCAAGTCTTGAACAAAAACTTAAACAAATGGCAGCTCTCTACGACATAAGTAAAATTATAAATTCTTCCGGCAGTATTTCTGAAGTGCTTCGTCTTGCCTGTGAAACTCTTTCAACCGGATTTTTTGTTACAAAAGTAGCCTTTATACTGAAATACGATGAAGAATTTAAAATATCGGAATCAATCGGATTATTACCTGCTACAAAAGAACTTTTTTCTATTAAAAAAGATGACCCGTTAATTGCGTCAATTCTTGAAGCGGGAGAGGCTGTTGATTTTCCGGACTTTCTTTCAGTCGAGGAATTAAAAAATAAATTCTGCAAAGAAGATCTTCAATCATTCCAATCAATACTTTTAATTCCTCTTCTAGCGGGAGGAGAAAAAATAGGTTTTCTTGGAATATTCGCGATTGATAATCAAAAGACAGGTTCATTCACTAAGGATCAAAAGGAATTATTTTCCATAATAGCTTCTCAGATTGCGCCTCCTATTTTAATGGCTGAAATGGTTGAGCATACAAAAAAAAGAATAAGTGATCCGTTTAAACATTATATTGATATTTTAAGTGAGAAATTTGAAACGGCTCTTGGGTTTGAGCTTTCTATGGGCTTGATTTGTATAGAAGTATCAGGACTTGATCAACTTACTGCTGCTATGGATTCAAGTGAAATTGAGGCTCTGGTAGAAAGTATAGGTGCGGAAATAAGATTTGTTGTTGATGAAAAGTACGAGGTTGTCAGAATATCTGAAAGAAGTTTTTCAATTATCCTGCCTGGTCTTTCTCTCAAAAATCAGGACAAAATTGAAAATGAAATTATGGATTCTATTAATTTTAAAATAGGAAAAAAGGGTTTGTCCGAATCTCTGAAAATTAATTCTAATATGATTCAATTTCCTGAAGATTTCAAGGATCCTAAGGAATTTATCTTTCAGAATACTAACGGGTAATCCATTATGACTGAAACGCAGCCAAGAGTAATTAACGGGGATATAACCCATGAGACCGGTCCTTTAAATGTAAAAGCCGGACTTATAATAAACGGGTCAGTTCTGGATAATACCAATGTCTTTGCGACTGAAGATATAATCATAAGAGGATTTGTTAACAACGCGGTTATTGAGTCATCTGGAGGTGATATATGTGTTGATAAGGGTATTTCCGGAGAGACAACAAAGATCAAAGCCTTTGGTGATATTAGGACTCCTTTTATTAGAAATGCTCAGGTTAAATGCAGCGGCTCGGCGTATGTAAGTGATGTAATTTTTAATGCGACTCTTAAGGCTAAAAACATAGTTGAAATGCATGAGGGTGAAGGTCTTATCGATGAGAGTTATGTTGAGGCCGGTGTTGAAATCTCAGTAAAAAAAATAGGATCATTTGATCATGGGAAAACGCATGTTAGTCTTGAGAATTTCAGGCAAAAAGAGCTGTTTGAAATCAGTCTTATATATACTCAGAAACTAAGACAAAAGAAATTCAGGATGAGTGAACTTGAAAAAGTCATTGATATTATAAAAATACTGGGGAGCCGG
>JAGLSM010000109.1 GCA_023135745.1 Spirochaetota bacterium
TCTCAGTCTACTCAACCGTTGCTATAATGATAAGGTGCTACTTTAGATATTCGGAAAGCTGCGCGCGGAATTTTTCTTCAATACTGCATTTTACTACTGTTCCGTCTTCTTCATGTTTTTCAGATATGACTTTAGCATTCCTGTGAACAAACGCTACCAGATCGTTTTTGTTATGAGGGAACTTGAATTCAACCAGATGAATCCCCTTTGAAACTATAGCAATGATTGCATTTTTAAGATCATCTATTCCATTTTTACTCATTGTAGAAATAAAGATTCCGTCAGGAAAATCATTTTTCAGCCGGTTTATCACTGATTTATCTTCAATCAGGTCAGTTTTATTAAATACTGTTATAATTGGTTTATTATAGGCACCCAGTTCTTTTAAAACTTCTATAGTTGTTTTATAATGCTCTTGTATTTCATGACTGGATACATCCATCATATGAATCAGAAAATCAGATAAAACAGTTTCTTCAAGGGTTGATTTGAATGCTTCCACAAGATCATGAGGGAGTTTTCTGATAAATCCTACGGTATCGGTTAATAGAATTTCCTGGCCGTTGGATAGTTCAATTCTTCTGGTAGTAGGGTCGAGGGTCGCGAATAGTTTATCTTCAATAAGAACATCCGCGTCTGTCAGTAATTTCAGCAGAGAAGACTTTCCTGAGTTTGTATAACCAACTATTGAGCCTGTTAAGACGGGTTTTTTCTGCCGCTGTTTTCGCTGGGTTGCTCTATATTTTTTTACCTTGAGGAGATCCTTTTTAATATGGTCTATTTTACGAAGCACGAGTCTTCTGTCTACTTCCAGCTGTGTTTCTCCTTCACCTCTGGTTCCTTTTGCACCTCCCCGCTGCCTTGAGAGGTGTGTCCATGCTCTGGTCAGCCGCGGCAGGCTGTACTTCATTCTTGCAAGGCCGACCTGAAGGACTGCTTCCCGTGTTGATGCTCTATCCGCGAAAATATCAAGGATAACTTCACGGCGTTCGATAACGGTAATTTCGGATAGTTTTTCGATGTTGCGCTGTTGTGAAGGGGTGAGTTCATTATCAAAGACAATCAGGTCAATATCATTGTAGACTGCTTTTTCTACTATTTCTTCGATTTTACCTGTTCCTACAAGATACTTAGCTTGCGGTTTTTTTAGTTTTACAATTAATTTATCAATAACAGGAATTCCCATTGTATCAACGAGGCTTTCAAGTTCCTCCAGATGCGCTTCTGCTTCTTTTGGATCTATACCGGGGTATGTTATAGTTATTAAAAATGCTCTTTCGCATTTATTTGACAGGATGTCAATTTCGTTTTTTTCTAAAGGTTCATTCATTAAATATCTCTGTTTGTTATTTTAATCCCGATTTGTTGTATTGGGATAAATCTATGAAAATTATATGTAAAAATCCACCCTCTCGACTTCGCTCAGTCATCGCTTAGCTCAATCGTTAAAATACTTGACAAGCCGATAATGTTAGAGTATACTCCAATCATTAGATTAAATAATTGGAGTGTACTCTAGCCATGGAGAATTTCCTTACAACATACAAGCGCCTTCTACGGAATACAAAATTTAAGCATTATCGTTATATATATGACAAATTTAATATTGAAAGCCGTCTTACAGGATTGATCGGTCCAAGAGGGACAGGTAAAACGACATTATTACTTCAATACATAAACGAGAAAATAGATAACAAAGATGAATGCATTTATGCATCAATTGATAATTTGTATTTTTCAAAAAACTTATTAATAGATTTTGTAAATGAGCTATATGAAGATTATGGTGTGCGCTATTATTTTTTTGATGAAATACATAAATATCAAAATTGGAACCAGGAATTAAAAAATATTTATGATTCATACCCTGATATTAAGATTGTGTTCTCCGGCAGTTCAAGTATAGATTTAATAAAAGGAGCATATGATTTATCAAGGAGAGGTGTCTTATATAGAATCGGAGGAATGTCATTTAGAGAATATTTATTATTCAATGGTATTGCCAATATTGATACTGTTACATTAGATGATATAGTAAATAACAGGAGTAAAATAGAAGAAGAAGTTGCGGGAATAAAGAAGATAAAAGGTTATTTTAAAGAATATATAGGTGCCGGTTATTACCCTTTCCATTTAGAGGATAAAAAAACATATCATCAAAAAGTAATTAGGATAATAGAGAAAACAATTTATGAAGATATTTCAAATTTCTATAAATTGAAAACAGAAAATCTATCAAATTTTAAAAGGATACTTTCTTATTTATCAACGATCCCGCCAGGAGAGCTGAATAGAAATAGTATTGCTAAAAATATTGGTTTAGATAATAAGACGATACAAAATTATCTAAATATTTTAAATGAAACAGGCTTAATCGAACTTATATCCGAGAACAAATCGGGGAGCAATATTTTAAAACAAACAGAAAAAATGTATCTTGATAATCAGGACGTATATAAAGCAATAATAGAAGAAATTGGCTATGAGTCACGAATAGGAACAATTAGAGAAATTTTCTTTATTAAGATGCTTAAGAATTCCGGGAATAAGATTTATTATAGTAAAGCAGGTGATTTCAAAGTAGAAAATACAGTCTTTGAAATTGGGGGAAAGAATAAAACAAAAAAACAAATTAAGAATAATTTGAATAATGCATATTTAGTTAAGGATGACATACTGTACGGAAATAGATTTGAAATACCGCTGTACCTATTTGGATTTCTTTATTAAATAGGGAAAAGGTAAAAATGTTTATTATCGACTTTGATCTCAAAGTAAAAACAATAATCGGATATCAAATGACAATCATTACAGCAAAACAGGCATCCGGCATACTCGATGTGTCAGAAGCTACTGTACGAAACTGGATTAAGCACGGTTATTTAACTCCTGTAAAAAACACAAAAAGCAAATTCATGGACAGTGAAGTTGCTGCCTTGAAGCAGCGGATAGAGTCCGGCGAGATTAAGCGTCTTAGAAAACGGGCAAACAAAAAAAAATCAGATATCTCGTTTGTGCCTGAAGAATATATGGATGATGCCGGGTTTGTCCGTGAAATAGAAAACATAAGAAACATTTTTACAAAACATCAGATTGACCTGGAAACTTCGTTATTTGTTTTAACATTGAAACAACTAGTCCTTTCGGGGGAAGTATTTCAATGTAAAGGTACAAATGTGCTTAATCTTAAGTTGTATAACAAATGGAAAAGGGAAGCTGTTAAATCTGAATTATATGACTGGGCAGATAAAATAAAAATAGATAAAGTAACAAACATACAAGGATACAGGAATATATACGATGCATTGACAGATATTTCACACGATGACACAATTGGGATTGTGTACCAATCTTTAATGCTGGTAGGAGAAAAATCCAAACAAGGATCCTATTATACCCCGAGAGAAATAGTTGATTCAATCTTTGATAAACATAGTAAAGAAAGAGGGCAGTATCTTGATCCTTGCTGCGGGACGGGTCAGTTCCTCCTGGGTGCAGTGCGTTCCGGTTATTCAGATCCGGAGTTGCTGTGCGGCTATGACATTGATGGTGCAGCTGTACAAATAGCAAGGATAAATTTGCTTCTTGCATTTCCTGATAAGGAGTTCCAACCGCAGGTATTTAAAGTAAATACCCTTACAGATAAAACCAATAGAACAACTTCTTGTGAGACAAACAATTTAAAAAGTACATTCAAACTAATTGCAAGCAATCCGCCCTGGGGCGCTGCAGAAAATAAGGAAGATAGAAATAACTATAGATCTATATATCCGCATATAACATCAGGCGAGTCTTTTTCATTATTTTTGTCAAAGTGCATCGAGCTGGTGGAAGAGAAAGGACGTGTTTCTTTTATTCTCCCTGAATCCATTCTTAATATAAAAATACATGCTGACATAAGGAAATACATACTGGACAACACAACAATTGATGCAATCTACTCCTTAGGAAGAAAGTTCAAAGGTGTTTTTACACCTGTCATCAGGATTGATTTGATAAAAACGGCAGCGCCCAAAGATTGGGAGTTTAGTATTTATAAAGAGAATAGAGAGACTTACAAGATACCTCAATCAAGATTTGACAATAACCGGAATTTTAATTTCGATATTTCATTATCAAAGTCTGATTTTGAGATATTGTCATTATTATACAAAAAGTCTCATGTGTCATTAAATGGTAATGCGGAATGGGCGCTGGGAATTGTAACGGGGAACAATAAGAAATATATCAGCAGCAAGAAAGGTTCAGGGACTGAACCGGTATATAAAGGAAGTGATGTAGCGAAGTATCGGCTTAAGAAGCCTTCATCATATATTAAATTTACACCGGAACTTTTCCAGCAGGTTGCCCCGGAACATAAATACAGAGTTTCTGAAAAGCTTATATATAAGTTTATCTCAAATAAACTCTCCTTCGCCTATGATACAAATGGTTCCTTAACCTTAAATAGCGCTAATATTCTCTTTCCCGGGATTGATGGTTATCCAATTAAGCTTGTTCTGGCTTTTTTAAACTCAAGTCTTTATCAATTTATTTTTTCCAAAAAATTTAATACCCATAAAGTGCTGCGGGGAGATTTAGAGAGACTGCCTTTTCCGGTACTTAAAGATGAAGAGAAAAAAAGGATCCTTACTTTTGTTGAACAGGCGATTGAAGGTAAAGATGTGCAGTATCAACTGGATCTTGAAATTATGAATATAATCGGACTATCGCTGCAGCAAAGAGAGGTAATTTTAAACTTTACAGCAGGACAAAATAAATAACTACCAATGAAACTAAAAATCATTGTATAATAATATCAATACTAACAAGGGGTTAAACGATGTATAATTACAAAAAAATATTTTATCCGGTATGTTTATTATTGGTGCTGATGTTTTCATGTGTTCCAAAAATTTCTAAAAAAGATTTAAAAACCGATTTTTCCAAAAAAAAGATACAGGGCTTTGATCAGTTTGCGGTTTACAGGAGTTCCAGTCTGCTGGGATATGTACCCTCCGGGGAAGGTAAATTTAATTTCAGGGTATGGGAAGGTCTTATAAAAAAGGACAAGGTCAGGCAGTCGATAAAAATTTCCTATACAGGCAGAGGCGCTTACGAATTTTCCGCCAGGTTTCTAAAGGTTGCGAAAGTCGCGCTTAAAAGAAACAATGTAACATCGATCAACCTTTACCTGATAAATCCGGTTGAATACATTCTAAAAAATCCCTATCCGTCTATTCAGTATGTAAAAAGAAAGGATTTTCTCCAAAAGCCCTATATAGGCTCGGTTCTTAAAGTTGAGAAAATCAGAGTAGAGTTTGTACAGACAAACGGCATGGTGATTTCCGGGAAGGCTTCCATATACAAGATAGGAGTGAAGGGGAAGTATAAGCTGAATGAATCCGAGAATGCCGTTTATTTTGCAGATAATGTTTTTATTGGTTATAAGCTTTTTGATCCTCCGTCGGATGCTAAGTCTCTTGCTTCATTTTCACTTGATTATCAGTTCCTGGTTTTGCCTAAGGATACATCAAAATGGGTACTCCTAAGTCCGCATGATTCAATTAAATCCGGAGATAATATCAAGATTAATGTGAGAAGCAGTCATTTGGCCTATGTTTATCTTTTCAATCTTGATTCCGGAGGTAACATTAATATCATGTTTCCGAACAAGGATGCGGGGTATAATAATCCTCTTGAGGGCGGAAAAATATATCATTTCCCAAAAGACAGAAATAGAGCTTATGAAGTGGATAATGTTGATGGTGTGGAGGAATTTGTCTTTATGATTTTCAGGCATGATGATCAGAGGGTAAAGGTTCTTCTTAAAAAAATTAAAAAAGGACAGATAAAAAAAGATCAGTTCCATAAAGAGCCTGTTGTCATGCAGACGCGTGGAGTAGGAAAAATAAAAAAAATCAAGGTACTCAAGAATAAAAAAACTCCCGGGTTTAACTTTTCCGTGAAACAGATTAAAGGTCTTGCAAGCGATTACAGGGACGTATTTATTTTACGGCACATAAAATAATTGATGGGAAAGATTTCGGAAACGGGATGGTGAGCGGAGTCGAACCATTTACACTGATGGAGGCTAAAGTGCTTGTGTTGAGCATAGCAGAAGTGTCAAAAGGGAAACTTTTATGAATGGTAAAAAAAGATTAACTATTTTATTGTTGTTTATTTTACTCACAGTCAGGTTATGGGGTATTGATAAACAGACACTTAGTATATACAATGAAGGTGCTGTGTTTTTCAGAGCGGGGAAGTATAGGAAGGCTCTTGTTAAGTTTAAACAGGCTGCCGTTTCTTATAAAAAGTCTCCGGGATATTTGAAGGCGCAACTTGGAAAAATATACGCTTTAATTGGAAAGTCCTATGAGAAGATAAAAAAATACACAGAAGCTGAAAAGTACTACAAAAAAATCTATAGAATTAATAAGAATCTGCGTAATAAACCCGGTATGGCCTCCAACCTTTACAGTTTAGGCCTTGTCTACAGAAAATCCGGAAAGTATCAATCCGCGGTCAAATCGTTTAGACGCGCGCTGGAAATTAACAGGGTTCTTGGAAGGAATCAACAGGTGTCTTCTTATCTATATGTTATCGCAATGACATATAGAACATGGAAAAGATACAAAGATGCTGTTTCATCTTTACTGGAAGCTGTGAAATTTATTAAGAAGCACAAACTTCCCGGTATTTCTATTTACCTGTATTACGCCGGGGTGTCCAGCCGGGAATCAGGGGATTTTAAATCGGCTTTAAAATACTTTAATATGGCATTGAAACAGCCTGCTGATTCCAATTACCGTGCTACTTATCTAAACGGGATCGGTAATACCTTCAGGGATATGAAGAATTACAAAAGGGCGCTCGGCTATTATATGAAGGCCTACAGGAAAAATACCAATTCTGCATTTACTCTTA
>JAGLSM010000011.1 GCA_023135745.1 Spirochaetota bacterium
GGTTTGTAACTATTGTCTTTACTGCCGTTGATGTGGAAGGTCCAATCATCCTCATCAAGAGGCAGGAAATATGAATATCCTGCGTTTATCTTAAAAATAACACTTTTTCCCAGCATTATATTGAGCGAGGTCAGAATTTCGGTTCCAGGATTATATGCGGATGCTTCAAGAGTTTTTCCATCGAATTCAGATGAGTCATTTACAATTCCAAGAGTATTATTAATTAAGCGCAGATTTCCGAAAAATGAGATTTGAAAAGAGAAACTTCTTCCGATGAATAAATTCCATCCAAAACCAAGCTTTCCCTGATAGATAGTAAGCAAATTATCGAAGAGATATGCTGTATTAATAATAATCCTGAATGAGTATCCAATCTCAAATTCGATATCAAGTCCAAAACCTGATAATTTGCTTGTACCCGATGGTGTCCAGAAAGAATTTGTAAAACCGGAAAACCGGTCTTTCGGAAGGTCAATCAGGTACATCATGAGGTCGAGGCTGATTGACATTCCGAGGCGGGAATAAGGTTTAAGATTATTACCGACCGAAGCAGGATTACCAAAAATAACACGTCCCTTCCAGAGATCTTCGCTCTGTCCGCTTATTCTTACCAGTCCGGAGAAGGCTTCATCGACATAACCGTCTTCATACCTGGTTGTTTTAAAAAATGAAAATTCATCTCCCGGAGATATCTTGTACTTTTCCTTATTCAGAAAAAGTACATTACCCTTTTCAATGCGGTTTATTTCAGTAGAAATATCAAAAAAATCCATGTCTTCAATAACAGAAACCATTAATTTTCCGATTTTTTTAATCGCTTTAAAAAATACTCCGTGTTTACTGGTATCCCTGGTTTTTACTGAAAATTTACCAATTGAAAAAACAGAAGCAATTAAGGGATCGATAACATGTACTTCTATTGCAATATTGAGAATGTATGTCTCTATATAAGAAATTTTATTTGTCTTTTTATCTTTTTTCCTCTCTTTTTTCTGTTTGAGTTTATAGGTTAAAACCCTCGGCGCAAGAACTGCATATGATGATGCCATATTGCGAAGATCATCTATTTTGAATTTATAAATGGTTTTATTGAAATTTTTTATTTTACGTGTGAGGTTAAGGTGTCTTGCAAGAGCTTTAGTCTGATGCTTACTGATATTGTAAGTGTATAGCGCTTTACTTGAAAACCCCTGTTTGCTGGAAAAAATAGCAAGTATTTGAGTATTAATCTGGCCGAGAATTATTGAATCAGTATTTTTAAGGTCGCTGTTTATTCCAAGAATTAAAATTCTGCGATGGTCAAATATTCCTGAAAAAACAGGGGCCGCATTGGATAAAAGAATAAAAAGGAGAATAAACAGGATCTTAAAGGAATATAAAGCATTGTATGAATACACGGGATCTGTTTTCTTGAACAAAATTGTAAATCCTGAAATTTTATTGGAGTTAAAAATTAAACTTTTTTTCATTACATATCAAATATAAACTAATTTAAAAAAAAATCCGATAATAAGAGTAATAAATAATAATGGAGTTTTGACATGAGAGAAACTGACGTGCTATTTAAAAAAGGTATGGAAATGCTGAAAAGAGGGGAATACAGAAAAGCTGAAATGATCTTTCATAAGGCAAAAGAGATTATTACTAAATAAGACTTATTTCGTTTAAAATGTATTACCTGATACATCAGCAGCTTTTACAGAAATAGGATAAACCGTAGGTAACAGTCTGCTGACCTACGGTTTTGTTAGAAAAAACTTCCCCTTTATTTTAATAATTCTGATAGAATTTCTATATTTACGTAAGTTGCGGCCGTATTTCAAGAGGTAGTGGTATTTCAATAACACGCTGCCGTCCTTCCGTATGAATATTTCATCCATTGAAGCTTTTATTATTCTTTTACCTACTGAAAGCAGATGCATTCTGTATCTTTGTTTTCCATACCTTCTGATGAGAGATTTATAGTATCTTTTACCCTGTTTTGTTGATATTTCCAATAGAGCTGTGATGTTTCCATAACGGTAAATTTTTGACAGGGATCTGATTATCGTTTCATATGTGGATTGATCGATGTATTTTGGAAGACTCATGCTAATCAAGGGCAGAGATAAAATTAAAATTAAAATACATACTGTTTTTTTCATTAGTTTTTTCTCCTTTGTCTTTTTTTGGTTGGTGAACTTGCATGTATTGACAGACTGAGTAAAAAGCCGAAAAATTATTGGAGTAAGAAACTACGAATCACTCAAATCTTCACGAATAGTACAGTCTGTGAGCGAAGTCGAAGTACCAAATCCATTAATACATACATTCATTCGGTAAAAAAATCATTAATCAGATGAATATAATTTGTTCTCTCTTTTAAATTACAAAGAGAGTATGATTTCTTCAATTTGTCTGTATTTTTTAATGGTTCCTGCTACTACATTGTCGGGAAGTTCAGGAGCAGGTGGAGTCTTGTTCCATTTTAACTCCTCGACATAGTCTCTGACATACTGTTTATCAAACCCCGGAGGAGTTGAACCGGTGGTATAGGAATCAGCAGGCCAGAATCTTGATGAGTCGGGAGTAAGTAATTCGTCAATTAAAATGACTTTGCCGTCTACCAAACCGAATTCAAATTTGGTATCAGCCAGAATAATTCCTTTTTTACTCAGTAGAGCATGCGCCTTTTCAAATAGCTGAATGCTGAGTCTTCGCAGTTCTTCTGATATATCCTTACCCAAGGCATTAACCATGTGGGAAAAAGGCACATTTTCATCATGTCCCGTGTCAGCTTTGGTTGCAGGAGTGAATATAGGGAAAGGCAGTTTTTCTGCTTCCTCCAGACCCGGATTTATGCTGATTCCGCAGACAGTTTGATAGGCCTTGTACTCTTTCCATGCCGAACCCGCGATATATCCTCTGACTACACATTCAAAGTCAATTCTATTTGCCTTTTTTACTATGACAGATCTTCCTTTTAGAGTATCCTTGTATTTTTTTAATTTTTCAGGAAAATTATCGGCATTTGTTTCTATGATGTGATTGCCTGCAATATTCATTAGATTGAACCATTTATTCGAGATATTTGTGAGGATTTCTCCCTTTTTTGGTATGCCGGTAGGAAAAACACAGTCAAACGCACTTATTCTATCGGTGGCAATTATCAATAAATTGTCATCAATTTCGTAAAGGTCTCTGACTTTTCCTCTGTGCAGAAGCTTAACTCCGTCAAGATTCGTTTCAATTATTGCCTTATCCATATATTACTCCCGTAAATTTATTCCCATTCGATAGTCGAAGGGGGTTTTGAACTAATATCGTAAACTACCCTGTTTATTCCTGCAACTTCATTAATTATTCTGTTTGAAATTTTTTCAAGGAGCTCGTAGGGGAGATTTGACCAGTGAGAGGTCATGCCGTCGGTACTTTCAACAGAGCGGACTGCTATGACTCTGTCGTATGTGCGTTCATCACCCATAACTCCTACCGATTTGATTGGGAGAAGTACTGCGAAACTTTGCCATGTTTTATAATAAAGTCCTGCTTTTTTCATTTCATCAACAACAATCTCATCCGCGTTTCTAAGTAAATCAAGATTTTCCCTGTCAATAGCTCCTATATTCCTTATGGCAAGACCGGGACCTGGAAATGGCTGACGAAGAATTACTTCATCAGGCATACCCAGCTGCCTGCCTATCTCTCTTACCTCGTCTTTAAACAGGTCCTTAAAGGGTTCAATTATCCTTCCCTGAGATATAAGCTCCTGAATTTGCTGAACACGGTTGTGGTGTGTCTTAATTACCGCGGCAGGTCCTTCAAGAGAACCACCGCTTTCTATAACATCCGGATAAAGGGTTCCCTGAGAGAGGAACTGAAAATCTCCTGATTCAGCAAAAAAGACTTTAACAAAGACATTTCCGATGATTTTTCTCTTTTCTTCCGGGTTTGACACTCCCTTCAGGGCATCGAGAAATTGTTCAGAAGCGTCAACAGTGTCTATTTTCATACTGAAATGCTGCTTAAAACGCCTTTCTACATTTTGACGTTCATTTTTCCGCAACAGGCCATTGTCAACAAAGATACACTTGAGCTGATCTCCAATAGCTTTGTGAAGCAGCACGGCAAGTACAGAGGAATCGACCCCGCCTGATATACCGCATAATACGGTTTTATTTCCAACAGTTTTTTTTATTTCTTCAATACTTTTTTCAATGAAAGAACCCATATCCCATAGGGGTTTTATGCCTGAAATATTAAACAGGAAATTTTTTAGTATTTTTACTCCGTTTGTTGTATGTATGACTTCCGGGTGAAATTGAACCAGATATATGTTTTTCTTTGGATTAGCGATTGCGGCAATCGCGGAGTCGGATTTTGCTATTATGGAAAAATCTTCAGGAAGGTCTGTGACGCTGTCTCCATGACTCATCCATACTTGTTGTGAAGAGTCTAAATCTAAAAATAATCTGGAATCTGTATCGTTGATTGTTATTGAGCTTTTACCGTATTCCCTGCCCTTTTCAGTACGTGAAACTTTACCGGATAGTTTTTTAATGATTAGCTGCATTCCATAGCAAATACCGAGAATTGGTATATCAAGACCTAAAAGAGCCATGTCAAGATCCGGTGCGTCTTTATCATATACGCTTGCAGGTCCTCCGGAGAGGATAATTGCGTCAGGCGACAGGTTTTTAATCATGGAAATAGGTGTGTCATATCTGAATATTTTACAAAAAATATTTTGTTCACGAATTTTTCTTGCTATCAATTGGGTATACTGTGAACCATAATCAAGAATTACAACAGGGCATATTTCTTTATTATTCATCTTATTTATTACCCTTTTTTTGCGGTTTTTTGGTTTTAGGTGCAGCAAAATGGCGCAAAAGATCTTCCGAAAGTGATGAATTGTTTATTTGTTTTTTTAGTTTTGAAAGACTTTTTTTTGCTGCTTCCTGACAAGCTTCTTTTTTTGTAAGACCCCGGCCGGAACAAAAAGGTACATCTGATATAATAACTTTCATAGTAAAAAGCTTGCTGTGGGCAGGCCCCTCGTGCGAAACCATTATATATTCAGGGAGAAGTTTAAAATGTTTCTGTGTGTAAAGCTGGAGATTAGTTCTGTGGGTATCCTTGTTGGTTTCCGCAGCAGTTTCAAGTAAAATATCTTTAAAAACATTGATTATAAAAGTGTAGGACTTGTTAAAACCTGAATCAAGATAATAAGCTCCGATAATTGCTTCGAGGGTGTCCGCTAGAATTGTACTCCTTTTTCTACCTCCTGAAACAACTTCCCCTTTACCTAAAAGTATAAAGTTTCCAATATCAAGTTGTGTCGATAATTTAGAAAGAATTTTTTCACTAACAACTATATTTTTAATTTTTGCAAGGCCCCCTTCTCTGTATTCAGGGAATTTTTTATATAAAAAGTGATTTACAGACAGCCCTAAAACCGAATCCCCCAGAAATTCAAGTTTTTCGTTATTTTCAAGATTTTTTCTTGATTCATTAACATATGACCTGTGAGTCAAAGCCACTTTTAGTGAATTTATATTTTTAAATTTAATGCCGAGCTTTTTGCAGCATGCTTTTAATAATTTTTTATGATTATTATCATACATTTTAATTCTGATATTTCTTGTATACTACAGAAGCATTATGACCGCCGAAACCAAAAGAATTGGATATAGCGTAATTTACCTTATGCTGTATTTTTTTATTTGGAACAAAATCAAGGTCGCAGCCAGGATCGCTTGTAAACTGATTAATTGTAGGATGAATTTCATTGGTAATTAAAGTTTTTACACAGGCAATTCCTTCAACTCCGGCTGCGGCTCCCAGTAAATGTCCGGTCATGGATTTTGTTGAGTTGATTTTTAACTTTTCAGCATGTTCGCCGAATACTGTTTTCAAAGCCTGCACTTCAGCTTTGTCACCTAAAGGAGTCGATGTGCCGTGGGTGTTGACATAGTCAATTTTTTCAGGATTAATATCGGCATTTTTAAGGGCATTTTTAACAGCTCTCGCGGCACCTGATCCGTCAGGACATGGCGCTGTCATATGATAGGCGTCACAGCTCATTCCTGCCCCGGCAATTTCTGCCAGTATTTCTACGCCTCTTTCTTTTGCTGATTCTTCTGATTCAATAACCATTACTCCTGAACCTTCTCCCATGACAAAGCCGTCTCTGCCGGAATCGAATGGTCTGGAAGCTGTTTCAGGATCATCATTACGGACTGAAATGGCTTTTTGAGCCATAAAGCCGGATAAACCCATAATACAAATAGCAGCTTCCGAACCGCCGACAAGCATTAAATCGGCCTGACCATGCTTTATTATATTGATTGCTTCAGCAATTGAATGATTTGCGGTAGCGCATGCTGTACTAATTGAAAAATTAGGGCCTTGGAATCCATATTTTATAGCAAGTAGTCCTGAGGCCATATTTGTTATTATAGACGGAATGAAAAAGGGGCTAACCTTTCTATAACCGCCCTTTACATATGCTTCTACCTGAGTAGTAAATGTATCAATACCGCCAATGCCGGAACTAACAATCATCCCGCATCTTTGAGCTCCGTATTTGTTAATAGCATCTGTATTTATAGAAGCCATTTTTACAGCTTCGGCTGCAGCCGCAAATGCATAGTGAACAAACGGATCAAGACGGCGCGCTTCTTTTTTGTCGATAAAATTCAATGCATCAAAGTCCTTAAGCTCTCCTGCTATTTTTGTCGGCAGTTCAGTGACATCAAATTTTGTGATTCTTGATATACCGGATTTTCCTTCCAGTAAAGCATTCCATGTTGATTCAACATCCAAACCAAGTGGTGTTACTGCTCCGGTTCCGGTAATTACTACTTTTTTCATTCTAGCTCTCCTGATAAAAAAAGCTATTGGAAGTACCAATAGCTTCATTAATACCCATAGCCTATGCTATTTTAGCTGGTGTGTTCTTCAATGTATTTAACAGCATCAGTGACGCTCGCAAGTTTTTCAGCATCTTCGTCTTCAATTTCAATATTGAATTCTTCTTCAAGTGCCATGATTAACTCAACTGTGTCGAGTGAATCCGCACCCAAATCATCAATAAAGGAAGCTTCCATAGTAACTTCTGCTTCATCAACTCCCAACTGATCAACAATAATTTCCTTAACCTTATCAAATACTGACATTTACTACCTCCTATAGTATTACATTTTTAAATAAAAAATTTATTCACTTACATTAACATTCCGCCATTTACCGACAGTACATGGCCTGTTATATATGCGGACATTGGTGAAGCTAAAAAAAGAACTGCATTAGCAATATCCTCAGACTCACCCATCTTCCCAACGGGAATACGGCTGAGCATGTCCTCTTTAACCGGTTCAGGTAATGATTTGGTCATATCAGTGTTAATAAATCCCGGAGCAACTGCGTTAGCACGTATGCCCCTTGCCGCAAACTCTCTGGCGGTTGTTTTAGTTAATGCAATTACACCGCCCTTTGATGCTGTATAATTGGCCTGACCGGCATTACCCATTTGACCCACAATAGATGCAACGTTGACTATGTTACCGCTGCGGGCTTTTGACATTCTCTTAACCGCAGACTTGGTACAGAGAAATACTCCCTTCAGGTTAATATTAATAACCAAATCCCATTCTGATTCTTTCATGCGCAGGAGAAGATTATCTCTGGTTACTCCCGCATTATTAACAAGAATATCTATTTTTCCAAATTCTTCAACAACTTTTTGAAACATTGCTTCAACTTCATCAGCACTTGATACATCAGCCTTAATTGCGATGGCTTTAATACCCTTTTTTTGCATTTCAGCGGCTGTTTCCTTTGCCGAATCTTCGTTAACGTCAACAATTACAAGATCAGATCCGTTATCTGCGAATTTTTCTGCAATTGATTTGCCGATTCCTCTGGCTCCGCCGGTAATTAATGTTACCTGACCTTTAAGATGCATCACTTCCTCCAAACATTTCAATAGCTTTTTCTAATAACGCTGTATCATCGGTGCTTCCGCACTTGAAGGATTTATCAATCTTGCGCATCAGCCCTCTTAGTACCTTACCGGGGCCTACTTCTATAAAACGGTCATAACCGTTTTGTATGAGGAACTTAATTGACTGTTCCCATTTAACAGGTGAATAAATCTGTTTTGAAAGTAAATCAGCTGAAGTTCCTGAAGAAGTCCACTGTGCGGTAACATTGGAAACTACAGATTCAGACTTGTCTGTAAAATTTACAGTTTCAAGCTTTTCTTTTATTTTTTCGCCGGCCTGTTTCATAAACGTGGAATGAAACGGACCGCTTACATCAAGGATTACATATCCTCTTGCGTCCATATCTGCAGCAATTGCCTCAGCCTTTTCAATGGCTGTTTTTTCACCCGATATTACAATTTGCCCCGGGCAGTTGAAGTTTGCGGCTTCAATTTTACCAAAATCAGAAGCTTTTTTAATAAGTTCATTAACCTGTGATTCATCAAGGCCTATAACAGCAGCCATTCCGCCTTTTCCATCCGGATCAGCGTTGGCCATTAAATTCCCGCGTTCTCTGACAATTTTCAGGGCATCTGTAAAATCGAGTGTTCCTGAAGAAACAAGTGCTGCGTATTCTCCAATAGAATGCCCGGCGAAACCCTCAGCTTCAAGCCCTTTTTCTTTTAAAACGCTGTATGCGGCAACACTAACCGTTAATAGAGCCGGTTGGGTATTTTCAGTTTTCTTTAAATCTTCCGGCGATCCGTTAAAGCATAGTTCCGATACTGAAAAATCAAGTGTGTTGTCAGCTTTATCAAAAATATTTTTCGCGGATGAAAAAGTATCGTAAAGTGACTTGCCCATTCCCGGATACTGTGCTCCCTGACCAGGGAATAAAAATGCCAGTTTTCCCATTATTTAGAATTTCCTTTTATTAATCATTTCAACTTCATTTATGACAATGTTATTTGCGACTCTTAGTATTTAATAACAGTAGCAGCCCAAGTCAAGCCTCCGCCGAAAGCGCAAAGAGCAATGTAATCGCCTCTTTTGATGATTCCGTTTTCTTCAGCTTCAGACATAGCTATTGCAATAGAAGCCGCTGATGTATTACCGTATTTTTGGAGATTAACATAAACTTTTTCTTTTGGAAGATCAAGAAATTTTCTTAGAGATTCTATTATTCTAAGATTAGCCTGATGTGGAATAACCAGTTTTAACTGAGAAGATTTAATGCCTGCTTTCTCAAGAGCCTTCTTCAGACTTGATCTCATTTTGGTAACAGCAGCTTTAAAAACATCCTGCCCGTTCATTTTAATTGTGTGTTCCTTATTATCAACCGTTTCATGGCTTGCGGGCTTCTTAGAGCCTCCTGCCGGTAAATAAAGTATGTCTCCATACTTTCCGTCGCCGCCCAATACTGTGGACATAATTTCGCTGTCACTGTCAGATTCTGTAATGATTGCTGCGCCGGCTCCGTCACCAAATAAAATGCATGTAGACCTGTCATCCCAGTCAGTAATTTTTGATAGTACTTCAGAGGCAATAACAAGGACATTTTTGGCTTCTCCGGTTGCAATGTACTGACGCGCAATGGATAATCCGTAGATAAAGCCGGAGCAAGCTGCTTCAATATCCATTGTTGCAGCTTTTGTAGCGCCTATTGCATTTTGGATAATACATGCTGTCGCGGGAAAAACCATATCAGGAGTTATTGTAGCGACAATTATAAAATCAAGTTCTTCAGCGGATATTCCCGCTTTTTTAAGGGCTTTTTTTGTTGCTTCGATTCCAAGAACTGATGAGGTGGTTTTTTCGTCTGCTATATGGCGTTCTTCAATACCGGTTCTGGTTCTAATCCATTCATCGGTTGTATCAACCATTTTTTCCAGGTCAAAGTTAGTCAGAATTTTCTCAGGAACAGCCCTGGCGATGGCTGCAATCTTTGCCTTTTTCAAAGAACTCATAAGATCTCCGGAATGCATAATTTCAAGCTGTTTTTAAAAAAATAAATGAAAAAACCAGCTTGCTAGATGTGCTAAAATAATATCTAAAACGAAGTAAATTCAAGTTTTTTATGTATTTTTTAGAAGAGCATCTTCCAGTCCTTTAGTAAGACCCATGTTTTTATAAAAAAGTGCATTTTTAACAGCATTTTGAACCGCTCTGTTTCTTGCTTTTCCATGTCCGATCAGAACAATTCCTTTTACACCCAGCAGTGGAGCCCCGCCGTAGTTTTCGGAATTTACAATTCTTTTAAGGTTTCTGGAGAGTGTCCTGCTGAATCTTTCCTTAATGAAAGAGTATCTGGAACTAAGAATTTTAACGATTTCCTTACCAAAGCCTTCACTTAGCTTTATAATAATATTCCCGACAAATCCGTCACACAGAACAATATCAGATTTACCCGAAAAAATATCGTTTCCTTCAATATTTCCTTTAAAATCCGGTAGTTTTTTCGAAAGAAGGAGGTAAACCTTTCGGATATGTTGTCCTCCCTTTGTATCTTCTACTCCGATGTTTAAAAGCTTTGTTACACATGTTTTTTTTGAAAATATTGTTTTTATAAAGGCGCTGCCCAGGATTCCGAAAGTAAGGAATAATTCAGGATTCATCTCAACATTCGCACCGGAATCCAATAGAAAGGTATGACCTTTTCCTGTAGGAAGGGGGGAAGCAAGAACAGGTTTTTTTACATTTTTGAAAAGTCCTATCTTTAAGACACTTGCTGCAACTGTAGCCCCTGTATTTCCCGGAGAATAAAGACCGAACGCATTGCCGGTTTTTACTTCATTAGCAGCAAGAATAATGGATGCTTTGGGTTTTGTGAAACAAGCGCGTGCAGGTTTTTCATTCATTCCGATGATACTGTCGGTGTGAATTATCTTAACCCTGGATAACAGCTTTTTATTATGACGAAAGGTGTTATTAATTTTAACCGAATCACCAATAATTATTAATTTCAGGAGAGGAAAGCGTTTTAGGGCCTTTATACAGCCCTTTACAAGTACTCCGGTTTTTTTTTCACCGCTTGCCACATCAACAGCGAAGGTTGCATCTTCACTTTTTAAAGAATGCCTGTTGTCTCTGATGACTTAACTCCGTTAGTCGTTTTGGTAGTTTACAACCTCAACGCCCTTGTAATAACCGCATTTTGGGCAGATATGATGTGAAAGTTTTTTTGATCCGCAGTTTGGACATACAGAAAGCTTAATCATTACAGCTTTGAGTCCGGCAGTTCTTCTTGTACGTGTCTTAGCTTTGGATTTTTTACGTTTTGGTAAAGCCATTTTTATCTCCGTGTTTTGTTTTCATTTTAAAATTTAACTAAATTTTATCTTATATACAACAATTAGACTTCATTGGGAAAGAAAAAACTGCATTCTCTTTGAGCGGACTCAGGAGAATCTGAACCATGTACGGCGTTTCTTGTGCCGCCCTCTCCATAGAGGTTTCTAATAGTTCCTTGTGCTGCTTTTGCCGGGTCGGTTGCTCCAATAACCTCACGCAAGTGAAGGATAGCTTCATCTCTTTCGAGAATGATTGGAATACATGGACCCGAAGTCATAAATTCCTTCAAGTTGTCATAAAAGTGTTTACCCATATGTTCAGCGTAAAATTCTCCGGCTTCATCACTGCTGAGAGTCTTAAGTTTCATAGACTTTATCGTGAAGCCTTCATTTTCAATGAAATCTATAATTTTACCGGAATTTTTAGCGGAAACGCTGTCCGGTTTAATTATTAAGAGTGTCTTCTGCATGAACTAACCTTTCGAAGCAATTGTTTTGTAAGATTTAAAGAGAAAGATACACAAGATTTTTGGTAGAGGCAAATAGGATAGAACGCGGGTGTCCCTATGTGGATGATTATGTGGTGTGAGTAAATAGGATAGGAACGCTGATTGAACGGATTTAAGGCACTCTCAATATGATTTAGATAGCCTTCAATCCCGGACATACTTTCTTTTCCTGCATTCTTGACTTCCTGATAAAAAAAAAACGGGTTTTGCAAGTCTTAAGACAAAATGATATATCTTTTACATAAAAGAATCTAGTTTGTTGATGACTAAATTCAGCTTTCACAACATTAAATACATATCTATAAATAAAATGCCATTCTTGTTTGAGAAATGAAATTAAGGTAGTGAATAAAAGATCCGTATCATCCGTCAAAATCAGTCCAATCCGCGTTCCTATCTCTCCATCAGGATAAGCGGATCTTACGGATTCTCACCCTATTTCAATGCCTGTATCATTGTTATTACTGCTACATTGACTATGTCATCAGCATCGCAGCCTCTGGAAAGGTCATTAACGGGTTTCGCAAGGCCCTGAATTATTGGACCATAGGCCTCTCCCCCTGTAAGACGCTGGGTTAGTTTATAAGCTATATTGCCGGAATTTAAATCAGGAAAAACAAGTGTATTTGCTTTACCGGCAGTCTTTGAGTCCGGAGCCTTTTTTGCAGCAATTGAAGGTATTATGGCCGCATCCACCTGGAGTTCTCCGTCTATGTTTAATTCCGGCATCTTTTCTTTCACAATTTCCGCTGCCTTTACAACCTTATCAACCATTTTGTGTTTAGCACTGCCTTTGGTTGAAAATGACAAAAGAGCTACAACCGGTTCAATCTGCAGAAGGATCCTGCAGGATTCAGCAGCCGAAATTGCTATATCTGCAAGAGTCCTGGAATTCGGATCAGGTACGACACCGCAGTCTGAATATATGAAGGAACCGGAGTCGCCGTATTCACATTCGGGCACATTCATGATAAAACATGAAGAGACTGTTTTGATTCCTTCCTGAGGTTTGATAATTGAAATAGCGGAACGCAAAACATCAGAGGTCGCGTTTATACTTCCTGCGACCATTCCGTCTACAGCACCTTCCTTGAGCATGAGACAGCCGTAGTTCAGTACCTGCATAGCGGCTTCTTTAGCTTGTTCAGGGGTAATACCCTTATGCTTTCTGAGTTGGTAATACTGATCAGCAAACGAATCAAGGCGGTCAGATTCTAAAGGGTTTTCCTGTTTAATCCCGCTAAGGTCAACATTTACTGTTTTTGCGGCTGACTCAATTTCTTCAGGGGTTCCAAGTAAAAAAATCTCCTTAACAAGGGCTTTGTCAAGAAGGGTTTTTGCCGCCATTACTACTCTTGGTTCCTTTCCTTCCGGAAGAACGATTCGAAGCGGATTATTAAGTACCTTTTTGTATAAACTATCCATAAACCCCATATATTATACCAGCCTGTTTTCTTTTTTAATTTTTTTCAGAGCTTCGAAGACGTTTGCAGGAACATTGTCACGGACATTTCCGCCGAGCCGGTATACTTCTTTGATCAATGAAGAACTGATGAATGAGTTGCCGACTCTGGTTGAAAGAAAGACAGTCTCTACGGTTTCTTCGAGGTGTTTATTCATTAAAGCCATTGAAAATTCGTATTCAAAATCGGTGACAGCTCTGAGTCCGCGTATTATTACGTTGGCGTTATTTTTCATAACAAATTTAACCAACAGACCGCTAAAGGATACAACCTTAATTCCGTGCATTCCATCACAGGCATCTTCAATCAGTTTACATCTTTCCTCTGTTGAAAAAAGGGTGGATGTGCCGGCATCAGAGCTGACCGCAACAACGAGTGAGGGGAAAATATTGGCTGCTCGTTTTATTATATCAAGGTGTCCATTGGTTATAGGATCAAAACTTCCCGGATACACTACATTTTTAAATTCTGTATTGATAATATTTCTCCTGAACTTTGCTTAATGATTCAATGATTCTAAGAAGAACAGGTGATTCAGTCAATAGAAAAGATGGAAATTTAATTAGTGAAACAAAGAGGTTTTCATGTAACTGAGGATTAGGATAGAATGCGGATTGGGCGGATTTTTACACTGAATCCCGATGGTTTGGTTAGGATCAAAGTATTTGCGGATTTTATTTAACCGGTAGAGTAGAGAGGGACACCA
>JAGLSM010000110.1 GCA_023135745.1 Spirochaetota bacterium
GATTGTACAGAGAAACAATATGAGCTGCCTCTTCCTGGTCAACATAAGTTCTTACCTTTATAGGATCTTTTTTATATATCTTTCCAATTATTTCAGTTGGTCTTGCCTTTAGAAGGCCGGGAAGTGCTACTGTTCCCTGAAGATGACCATCCTTATCAGTAATATAGATGACGTAAAAAAGTTCGGGATCCTTCCACTTAAACTTCCTGATTTTTGTCAGAACCTGACGCACTGTATTACTCTCATCAGCAACAATAAAGTCTGTTGACATAATTCCGCCCGCGGATTCGGGTGGATAGGTCATTAGTTTTTCTATATTCTCTGTTTCTTTAACAAGGGAGAGTATTATATGGCTTCGTTCATCATCAAGTTCATTTAATATATCAACCGCTTCATCATCAGGAAGACGTGAAATTATTTTCGCGAGTTGGGAATCTTCAATATTTTTAATCAGGTACTTACCGGATCCGGGATCTGTTTCATCAAGAACCGTACCCGCTATCCCTGAAGGTAAAAGACTGAATATCCCGTACTTCTCTTCATCAGTAAAACTGGATAGATTTGATGCAATTTCTTCCGGGGGGATTTTTTTTAGTACATTTTTAAGCTTTTGAAAATTTTCCTGCTGAATAAGCCTTCTGATTCTTCGTATGAAAATTTCCTGTCGATTGTGCATATAATTAGCAATCATAAAGCAACCTTAATGTGAATAGAAATCAGGCTATTTCCATAAAACAGGATTTATTACGGCCTATCTTCCAATTGTTAATTGTAACCTTATTATCCTGTTCCCGTCAACGCTAATGACTCTAAGCTTATGTTTTTTGTAATGTACAGAATTATTTTTCTCCGGAATCGAACCAAAGAGTTCCATAAACAATCCGCCCATTGTATCGGCAAGGTCTTCAGGCAGATTAATCCTGCAGCTGCTGTTAACAAAATCAACCGCTATTTTAGCATCAAGATTGTATAGATTTTTCCTGATCTTTACAATCGGCTCTTTTTCGTTATCATACTCATCCTGAATTTCACCCACAAATTCTTCAAGTATATCTTCCATTGATACCAGACCTGATACTCCGCCATATTCATCAATTACAATTGCCAGATGAATTTTTTTTACCTGAAAATCCTTTAGTAAATCCAGTACTTTTTTAGTTTCAGGAATAAAAAATGGTTTTCGAATAAAATCTTTTATATCAATGTCATTTGATTTCTTTTTATATAGTTTTAACAAGTCCTTCGCGTAAATAATACCTTCTACAGTGTCCTTATTTTCACCTGTTAAAGGCAGTCTGGAATGACCTTTATCAAGAATGGTTTTTATTATTTTGTTGATGCTTTGAGTGCTTTGTACAGTTACCATATCAATTCTCGGCAGCATGATTTCACGCACTATTTTATCTTTAACATCAAGAACATTCAGCAGCATATCTCTTTCGGTATCTTCAATATTGAATTCACCGGAATTCAGCATTTCTTTTAGAGTATCTCTGTCGGGTTTTCCTGACCTTTTAGAAAATGATGATTTAAAAAACTCACTTATCAAATTTTACCCCCAGATACTCCATCAGGCTTTGCTCCTTTTTCTGCATAATTTTTTCATCCTCAAGATTTGTCTCATGTTCATATCCAAGAAGATGAAGAATCCCATGAATCAATAATCGAAGCAGTTCAGATTTCAAGGATACTTTATACTCCCCGGCTTGCTTTATTAATACATCGGTACAAATTACAACATCACCTAGAATATTTTTATCAAATCCGCTGTCATCCTGATCCTGTTGTAAAAATGACAGTACATCAGTAGGATTGTTAATGTCTCGATATTCTTTATTATAAGTTCTCATTTCATCATTCCCACAGAAATAAATAGACAGCTCCTTTTTATTTAATTCAAGTTTCAAAAGGATTTGCTGTATATACTTGATAATGGAATCAGAATTAATATTCAGAGTCTCAAATTCACCATTTATATAAACTGTGTTTTTCATTTTTTCTTTTCTTTTTTTGTTTGTTTTAACGCTTTTTCTGAATTCTTGATATGTTCATCATCAGGATATTCCACACGCACATGATGAATGGCGATAAGTATTTTTACAAAACTGGCGGCAATTATTGTCAAATCCCTCAGTGTCAGGGGGCTTTCATTCAGATCTCCGTCAAGAAACCTGTTTCTTATCATTTCAGTTACAACGGTTTCTATTCTCTGCGGTGTTGGATTTTTAAGAACCCTTGACACTGCCTCAACAGAATCCGCAAGCATTACAATAGCTGTTTCCTTACTCTGAGGTTTTGGACCGGGATAACGAAAATCCTCTTTATTTACCTGCGTGCCGTGAATATCAAGAGCCTGTTTATAAAAATACTTTATCAAAGATGTACCATGATGTTCAGGTATAAAATCCAGGACAACATCCGGAAGACCTGATTTTTTTCCAATTTCAAGGCCTCTCTTAATATGAGATATTAAAATTGATTTAGAGATAGACGGTTTTATATCATCGTGTTTATTGCCGTTTCCCTGCTGATTTTCCGCGAAATATTCTGACTTTTCAATTTTTCCAATATCATGATAATAACTGCCGACTCGTGTTAGAAGAGCATTCGCACCTATGTTCTCGGCGGCAGTTTCAGCAAGATTCCCAACGAGAATGCTGTGAGAATAAGTCCCCGGAGCTTCAATCAGCATTTCTCTCAACAGAGGAGAATTTGTATCTGCCAATTCAAGGAGTTTGAATCTGGTGGGAATCCCTGTAATAGATTCGAAAAATGGAATGAGACCTATAGTAATAACCGCTGAAAGATTACCGTTTACAAAGCCGCCGATTGTCCCGTAAATAACCTGGGAAAAACTGGTCTTGTACAACGCGGAATGAATGATAAGACAAAAAAAGGAAAACAGAAAAGCGTAGAAACCACCCTTCCATAAATCAATACTCTTTTTTGACCTTGAAGCAGCATATACAGAAACAAAGCCTGATCCTACCAATAGCCCAAAGGACAAATAATCTGTTTTTGTAATTATTAGAACAACAAAAGAAAAGAATATTGTAAAGAAAAATGCAGTCCTTTCATTTATGATTAACGCAATACACATTGAGGAAATACTAATCGGCACAAATATTCCAAGAGGTATCTCTTTAAGATCAGGAAAATGTTTAAACAAAAAACCAAAAACAAAAGCCGCGAAAATCGTATTAAAAAATAGAAGTAAAACAATCAGATAGGCTGAACCCGCGTTCTTAATAAAACCGCCGTAGTATCTTTGCGAATGATAAATAATCAATACAGAAAAAACAAGTATGAGGAATCCCAGACCAAGTATATCAGAATAACTTGTATGTTCCATATTTTTATTAATTGCTTTCAGCATCATTAATTGCTGTTTCGTTATCCTGTCGCCTTTTCGGACTACTATCTGCCCCTTTTTCAAGCTGTGCATAACAGGCTCAATCTTCTCAATTAATACTTCTTCCCTAAGCTGACTCCGTTCAATATCATAAACAACATTTGGAACTGCAAGTTTGCTTACCAGTTCCATCAGCATTTCCTTAAATTGAGTATTCCTGTTCCTATACCTTCTTAAAAGCAGTTTTCTGATTTTTATGTTATCAACAGAAAAATAAACAAGTTTCTTCACAGCTGCGGGTTTGATTCTTCTTTCTTCCTGATCTTTAAAAAGGATAAAATAATCCTCTGTAAGATTTTTAAATTTTTGTTTTGAAACATTTAAATAAACAATATCCTTAAAAAGAGATGTAAGAAAATTCATATGAGTCTTAATATAATTCTTCGAATAGCCCTTTGAAAGAATACGCAGTGAGTTAGCGCTTATCCATACATTATAGCGCTTATTGATTTTATTGCTGATTTGCTTAATGGACTTTTTTGATTTAAATTCATCATAGTAAAAATCAAGAAAACCATACAATCTGTTCCTGCTTTTCTTAATAGCATCTTTCTGATAAACAAAAATAGGGTGAATCGTTTTTTTACGTTCATTAATCTTAAACTGTGTTTTCTCGTGATCTATATAGAGAACGTACTTTATCGATGCAATATCCTCCCGGGATATATCCCCTTCGTGATATGTGTACTTGCTGCTTATATAGGGAATTGAGAGGATTCTTAGAAAGATGATAAAGAGAATAGTTGAAAATAAAATATTTCTTCGAACAGAATTCTGAAAAAAAACTTTAATACTCATAAAAATCCTGTTAAATAATGAAATATTCATCTTACTCTGCTACTTTCATGAATTTCATAAGCATTTATTATATCCTGAACAAGCTGATGACGCACTACATCATCTCTGGTAAACCATACAAATTTCACCTTTTTAATATGCTGGAGAACCTTAAGAGCATTTAACAGACCGCTTTTAGTATGAGAAGGAAGATCACTCTGTGTGATATCTCCTGTTATAATAGCCTTTGATCCTAATCCAAGTCTTGTAAGAAACATCTTCATCTGCGCCTTTGTTGTATTCTGGGCTTCATCGAGGATAACAATGGAATTGTTGAGTGTCCTTCCCCTCATATAGGCAAGAGGCGCTACCTCAATGATTTCTCTTTCGTTATACTCATTAAATGTATCATAACCAATCATATCATATATAGCATCATGAAGCGGTCTGAGGTACGGGTTAACCTTCTGCTGCATATCTCCGGGTAAAAACCCCAGACTCTCCCCGGCTTCAACAACAGGCCTTGTTAGAACGATTCTCGCGACCTCTCCGCTTATAAGTCTATTAACGGCATATGCCATAGCAAGATAGGTTTTTCCTGTCCCGGCAGGTCCAATTCCAAAAATAATATCGTATTCCGAAAAAGCCTGCAAATAGTCAGCCTGCCCTATACTCTTTGCTCTGACAATTTTTCCCTGCCTGGAAACTTTAATGCGCTGCTTTAAAAGAGATGAAAAATCATAATGAGGTTTTTTTTTCAGTTGTCTTATCAGGTACTTCAGTTCATTTTCTTCAGGGTCAGCATTGGAATCGGCAAGAAGTTTTACTAAAGTTTCTGCTGTCTTAGCATTTTTTTGAGAGCCCTTTATTATAATCCGGTTATTGGATGGAATCATCTCAACGTCGAGCAGTTTTTCAGTTAAATGAATATTTTTATCATTAAGCCCGAAGATACTAATACTGTTAACTGAATCATCAAAGTTTACAGAAATTTGAACTATTGATGCTTTTGACAAGCTCTTAGACAAAATTGTTTTGCACTCTCCTAGTGTTTTAATCGGCAAATCCGGATAAGAACCTAATTTAAGGGAAAATAATTAAATGTCAAGAGAATATGACCTTGATTTATAGGATTAAGGGAAGTAATAGAACGCAGATTTGGGCTGATTAATATTCTCGTTAGCCATTGTCTGAACCGGGATTTGTAGGATTTAAGGATTATCGAGATTAACTTGCACATCTCTAAGACTCTGTGATAATTTTTGATCTTAACAAATTCACAAATACCCTTGATTTATCCTTTAACTACACGTAAACTTTTTCCTAGTTTAAAATAAACTTTGAAACAAATACTATCTGAAATGGATATATTACACAATGGAAAAAATCAATCATTTCAAGAAAAAATATATATACGCCCTTCCAATAATTCTTTTATTCGCCTTTTTATTCCGATTATGGACAATCCCATCAGGGCCACTTAGTTTCGATGAAAACAAATATTATAATAGAGCCTTGAAAACGGCAACCTTTGAAAAGATCGATGTTTTTGGACATGAAATTTATGGAAAACAAGGCAGCTCATTTACGTGGGGAGGTTCTTTTATTTATCTGTTTTCTATACCTCTCTTTTTTGTCCAAACACCTATTGCGGTAAAGGTATTCCTTGCACTATTATCAACCCTGCTAATATATGGTTTATATCACTTGATTAGAAGATACTATTCAGAGGATACAGCCATTTATACCTCACTTTTTTTTGCCTTTTCTCCTTGGACTATTTTTTCATCAACACTAATCTTTCATAATGTGATAATTCTTTTTATTGTTCCATTATTATTTCTTTTCCTTAAAGGATTTAATGATAATAAAAGACTGCTTATAGCTTTTATTCCAACTGTTATTTTTATGTGCTTTTCAGTGCATGCGACAAGTGTCGCTCTTGGCATTACTGCAATAATTTCTTATTTTATTTATAAACCAAAGCTTAATCTTAAACTTATCTTATGGGCTTTTATAATACTGCTATTAGCTATGCTTCCAACTATTATATATGAAATTACAACGGATTTTTCAAATGTTAAATTGTTTATAGCTCGCACTGCTCATAGAGATGCTCCCTATAAACCGGAAACCTTTAAAATTTTCCAATGGCTTGTAACAGTACCTTCATCAGAAATCGGGTTCCTAATCGGTAGGAGTAGAGATAAATTCATTTCATTCTTCAAATTTCCTTATTTTTTATTTTTCATACCGGCGATAATTTTTTCCATCTACCTTGTCATAGCATCTTACTGGATCACCATAAAAAAAGTGATAAAAAAATCAGATAACTATAAAAACATTTTATTGCTTTATGCTTTCATCATAGGATATCTTGTTTTTCATCTGAGCAATGGCGAAGGCGGAGAACCACGATATATTTTCGCATTATTTCCAATACTTTTCATAATTCTTGGCGAAGGCATCAATTTCCTTGTTAACAAATACGGGAAAAGAATATTATATCCTGTGCTTTACACTTTAGTTATTCATATAGTTATGTTTGTACGACTAATGCTTTTTTAACCGACTGAATACTATACTCGTATATTTAGCACTACAGCCCTGCTGTCGGTCGCGCCTTGCAGCCGGCTCGCTCAAGAAATGTACCGCAGAGTGTCCATCCGGGGGCCTGCCTGGGGTGTAAATTATCAAAGGTT
>JAGLSM010000111.1 GCA_023135745.1 Spirochaetota bacterium
AATTTATGCGGTGAAGGCACTAGAAGGTTTATTTTCGAGTAATAGAGACAACATTTTTTTGTAATCTTGATTTAACGTCATGCTTACTTGTTAATGAATAGGCTTCTTTTGTGAGTTCCCAAACAAAAGAAAGCGCTTCAGATTTTTTCAAATCAGCAGCTTCTTCAATATCATTTTTTGCAAATTGGGAAATTGATACTTTCTTCCGATTTAATTTCATACTAATTCCTTTGTTCTATTCATAACATTATTATATACAGATGTTGGAGCATGTCAATTTGTATTTTATGTGTGCAAACATAATAATAAATTTACTTGTGAGGTTATTTTAAATATGAAATTGATCTTGATGCTAAAAATAAATAAAATCTGTGTCAAGAATTCTTTGCATCTCCGCGCTCTCTGAGACCTCTGCGGTTAGATTCATTTTACTAAAGCATGCGGGAAATTTGGGCTCTCAGGATTAACTACTAATTTCTGATGAGCAGGCGATACAATTAAATCCATATCTTCCATTGGGACTGCTCCAAGCAATACTTCATCACCTATGACCAAAGCACCTACAAAGCAGCTTCGATTTTCAAATATCACCTCTAAAGGACCAACATAAGAAACCATTTGAGTACGGCCATCTGCTGTTGTTACTTCTCTTTTGCTGTTTTCTTTTAGATTAAGTTGAGTTGAAATATGTTCAGGGATGCAAAGCATCAACGCTCCGGTATCGACCATTGCTGTGACATTTAGTGCTTTAAGTTCTGCCAAACGAGGATTTTTGAGCTGAATTTCCGCGTGTACATATCCCATAACATCCTCCTGTTTTTCAAAGACTTTCTTTTTATTTTATGCTTCTAATACTATATCCTGCCAGGTTAGATTTCAATAATTTATTTAACTCGAAAATACTTCTGATCAAAAAAAAGGGCCGCCCCAAAATATATTTCGAGACAGCCCCTCGGCTCATCAACCAACAAATTTTCTGTTACAAACTAATCGTCATAGTCATCATTATCGTCATCATCATCTGAGCTATAATCATTATAATAATCAACATCTTCCGGGTAATAACGCCCGTTTTCATAGTAGTAATATCGTTTGCCCCAATAATATCTGCCGTTTATAAGTCTGTATCTGCGGCCTCCATGGAGGATATAAGTCAGTCCTCGAATAATCCGGAAGACACGGTTGTCCCGGTAATAACGTCCATTGGAATAGTAATAATAACGGCCACTACGGTAGTATCTCCCATTTCGAATGCGGTATCTACGGTTACCGTGGATCACATAGCGTCTTCCCTTGATCTTTCGATAGACACGGTTGTCTCTGTGATATTTGCCTTTTTGGTAGTAGTAATAGCGGCCGTTCTTGAAAAAACGTCCGTTTTGCAGTTTATAGCCGGAATGGTAACTTTTGTATCTTTTTCTTCTATTCTTATTTCTATAGCTTCTACTATTCCGTCTATTATTTTTTCTATCGTCTCGCCTGTCATCGGATTTGTATCTGCGGTTACGTTTGTTATTTCTTCTATTGTTTCTGCGGTTGCGTTTGTTATTATCTCCGCTATTGTCTCTACGGTTTTTTCTCTTATTACGCTTATTCTTTTTGCGATTCCGCTTGTTATCACGTTTATCATCGGCATCGTCTTTTTTGTTATCCCGTTTATTGTTTCTGCGATTTCGCTTGTCATTTCTTCTTCCATCCACTGTAAAGGTAAATCCTAGAAGAAGCGTAAGGATAATTACAAATGACCTAAAAATTTTTCCCTGCATGTTAGACTCCTTTCGATGGGTTAACCCATCAATAAATACACTCATTTTTACAAAACAACAATCAATTACGCAAGTTTAAATCTGTATAAGCCTGTTGTCAAGCAAAGATAAAACTTTCTGCAGATTGTTTTATTGCTGTTTTATTCGAATTTTTAGACCTATAAAAATCCAAAAAGGTTAAAAAAAGACAGAGTTATCAGAATTATAATTGGCATAGTCATTATTGGAGCCGGTATTTGTCATAAAAGCTGGTTAGGAGCTATTGGCGCCATACCGATTATCACAGCAGTTCTAGGCTGGTGTCCGTTCTATAAAATTTGGATTATCAAGCTGTAAAAAGAAGTAATAATAAGAAGCCGTAGGGAACGCAGATGCAGGCTGTCCCTTAACTCATCGGATACTTCAGAACTACTTATTTCAGGTGGAATTGCAGGTTTTTTCCAGTATTTTGATTATAAATATGCTGAAATTAGCTTAATTTTCTCAAATTATTGAGATTATGTGGTGTCTTCACAGTTAAGGGACAGCCTGCATCTGCGTTCCCTGCCGTATCCAAAAAATCTGCAAAATACCAGACTGTTTAAATCCCAAATTCTATTCCGACTTTTTTATCGTGATAGAATTTGGGACTGTACAATTTGTGCAACGACTACATTGCCTCTTGATTCATACGGCCAATCATTAACATTGCTTCTTTAATTTTTCTTAACTTTTTTGAGCAGAGTTAAAAAATTGATATATTTTTTTCTAGATTTTTTCATCCTTCTTCTCGCATCAATTACATTTATTCTTGACTCTCGGGTACATAAATTTCTATGAATCAATAAAGCGCGATCATAACTGTGTTTTTTTTCATCAAAATCTTCCTTTGCTTTTTCAGCTTTCTTATATAAATATTGGATATTTTTCTCTGTATATTGTCCAAGTTCATTATTTATTACATTGACATATCTTATGTATACATTTTTAAATGCAATAAATACTTTAATGTAATCTCTTTTTGTAGTTTCCAATTCAAGTTTAGTGTTCTTTTTATTCCTAATTAATGAGTTAATATTTTTCTTGTATTCTTTAAGCAATCGTTTTTTTTTAATATCATTGTACAGCTTTTTAAGCCTGTCTAATTTCTTTATAATTCTCTGATACTTCTTTTTTGTTTGATTTATTTTATCCCTTGCTTGTTTTAATTCCTGATATTTATTGTCAAACAATCGCTGCAAATTTTTAAAAGTATCTGCCTGAAGTGTGCCGGCTGAATTGGATAAAAAAACAGCAGTAAATAATGATATTATAATAAATTGAGTCATTCTTTTCATCTGTATAATACTCCTTTTAATTTATCCCATTTATATTAACCGGAATTTATCGTTAAACTTGATCAATAATATTAGAAATTTATTTTTGTTTGAACACCTGTGGCCTCCTGCCCTACGACATTATCCATATCATTTTTAATAAATGTTTTAGTATAAAAAAGCACAAGCGAAGATTTTTTTGATATTACGATCGCAAAAGTCGCTTTAATCATTGTATCCAAAGCCTTTTTAGTAAAAACCTCTTCAAAATTAAGTATATTTTTCTTTGAATAGGTAAAGCTCGCTTCAAATCTATTGAATAACATACTGCGATCAATGTTTAGAAAAAAATCAAATTTAGCCCTTTCTCTAGTGCTGGCCTGATATCTTATCAATACAGTTAAATCATTTTTACCAACTATGCTAAAATTTTGCCAAATTGTAAAATCCATTCCCATAAGCCCGGTTCTTGTATCTTCCAATTTTGTAAATTTATTTGCCCTGTCTGCCAGGTAGTAATTATCAAAATATTTATCAAGATATCCCTTGCTTGAATTAATAAAGCCATATTTCCAATTGAATAATTTATCGATTCTACCTGACAGACCAACAGTAATCGATTCACCTTTATTATTAAATACATTATAATCCCAAAAAAATGTCCACGAAAGAATACTTATTGAAGGTAATGGCAATTCAACGTCTATTCCATAAAGGGTAACTGCCGGATTGCTTTCCGGATTATCTGTAAATTTATACTTTTCTTTGTCAGATTTGACCTGATGTTTATCATCATCATCTGTGGCAATTGTAAACCCTATGTTTAAGCCTTTTAGGAACTTGATGTTGAATTTAGTCAAAGGTTTTACAAAAAAACGAGCAACATGTATATCCAAGTCCAGGATGTTTTCAGTAAAATACTCTATTCCAAAAAAGTCCGTATCTAAATTAAAGTACAAACCCTGCATCTGTATTGTAGGCGCATATGCATTATTAGAAAATTGATGTAGTATCGTACCATGTCCAATCGATATTTTGTCAAAGCCTCCAATTGTAACGAGAAGTTTATCTCCTACCTTACCATAACTAATCTTTTTAAGCTTATTAACAACCGCTTGCCAGGTTTCCCATTCGCCATCCCTCAGTTTGAATTTTTTATCAAAATCCATATTAATTTTCATCTCAAGCTCAAAATTTTTGTGTTTGAATTGTGGGAAAAAAATAAACCTTGTGTATGAAACTTCATCAATGGCTACAGTTGCCACTTCTGCGCCGAAATTTATTTCTGAACCAAATGCTGATTTATTAATTAAAAATAGAAAAAGTATTATAAAGAAGATGTTTTTTTTAAACATATCCAAGTTTATCCTGTTTTTTGTAAAATATGAAAAGATCATTTAAAAAGCAAGATTTAAGAATGCTGTCTCAAAAGTCCAATTTTCGGACTTTTGAGACAGTCTCTCTTTAACTAAAAATATTTTAAGGACCAGTTGTTGTACGATGTTCTGATACATATGCAGATATATTCCCATTTTCATCCAATACAAGAATGTTAAAATAATACAGAGTTACAGGCGTTAAATTACTTGCAATAGTCATATCTATATTGTAAATCCAATCCGATACAACTGTTCCATTATTTGTTACATCTATGACAGTACTGATATCATCAGCAAAAGAGCGATATACCTTATACTGCAGATCTTCTTGCTGAGTTATATCGTCATCTGCCCTTGTCCATTGAAGCACAACTGACACATTAGTAAAAAATGGAAAAGCAATTATTCCACTATCACCTGGCCATGGAGCAATGGCACTGGAAGCAGTTTTTCTTGAGTCCATGGTATATGCAGCTATATTTCCGGCTTCGTCCCTTACAAGAACATTGAAGAAGTTGGTTGTATTTGGTGATAATCCCGAAGCTACAACGGAAGTAATATCAGGAGTCCAATCCTGTACAAGTATTCCATTATTTGTTGCGTTTTGTACAGTATCAATATTATTGGTAAGTGAACGAACCACTTTATACTGCAGGTTTACCTGACTTGTCATGTTATCTATCGCCTTTGTCCAATTAACAGTAATTGAAGTGAGTTTGATGGAGCTGAAGGTAAGCGTTCCTGTATTCCCGGGAGTAGGCATATCAATATCATTAGACACAGCAGTTGTTTTTGTGCCAATGGTGTAAACAGTTGTATTTCCGGCCTCATCCCTTACAAGTACATTAAAATAATAGGTTGTACTCAGTGATAGGCCTGTCGCTGTTATTGTATCAATATTTGGAGTCCAGTATTTTACAATAGTACCATTATTCAAAACATCTTCAATAGAACTGACATTGCTCTGCAAAGAAGATACAACCCAATATTGCAAAGCTGACACCGGAGTTACATTATCAGCTGCTTTCATCCAATGTAGGGTTATTGTATTGGCAGTGAAAGTCGAAAAAGTTATTATTGTGTTTGTTACGGATGGCGATTCAGTATCAGTCCTGATAGCATCCTCGTCAACACTAAAACATGAAAAAACAGAAACGGAGATAAGTAAGATAATTATTATAAAATTCGCATGAAAGGTACATGATGATATTGGTTTTTTTTTCATTTTCCTCTCCTTGGTCTTTATTAATTAAAACTTTTATTTGTCTCAGATAAGCATGACGTCAGAAGTACAGTTTGCCATATGATTCTATCTTGTTACCACTAAATTGCAACACAAAATTTATGGGAAGTCCATTTCCAAAGAATCAGGTTGTGCAGCGTCCCCGCAGGAGATTTTTATTTTTAAAAAAATTCAACTGAGCTGCTGAAACACCATCAAGGAATATACAAATTCCCTTGCATTATACTTTTTTTGCCTTTATTCTGCTTAAAAACATTGCAGGGAAATCATGACAAAAAAATATAGAAACATAATTGTGTTATCATCGATACTTGCTTTTTTTGTCAGCGCGACTTTTGTTTTCAACAGTATCAACGTATGGGATAATGACAGTTTTGCTGACAAGCTCATCGATAAAGACACCATTGTTGACAAAAACGACAAGGACGATGATGAAGATAGTGAAAAACGCGATCTGAAATTCAAAAAGCCATCCGGAAAAACAGAACTCAAAGTAGGATCAAACATTAGGGATAATAAACTCCTGGATCAAAAACAGATATTCAAAGTAGATGCTTCGAATCTTGCTGATGTCAATGTATACAGTGTAATAAACGAAATCGGTCTAAAAAAAGTTTATTTTCACTTTGTTGATTCATACGGTTTTGAGCAGCGTTCCGCGGAATTTTCTGTTCCAAAAAAAGCAAAAGAACATATTCTCTGGCTTGCCCATAAGTTAAAAAGAGGCAGTTGGAAAGTTTCCTTAAAGACGGTAGGCTCCGACACTGTTCTCGCGATGAAGCGTTTTATTGTTAAATCCGACATGGTTAAAAAACTCCTGGAAGGATCAAAAAAGGATAAAACTGATTCTGTTGTTATTTCAGGAAAAACAACTGTCAAAGTAGGAAGTTACGCCACAGGATCTTATCTGAAAGAAGCAAATATCATAAATGCGAATGCCTCCGGATTCGGGATTGTTTATTCTGTTGCGCGTGTAATCGTCCAGCAAAGGACTCTTGTATATTTCAGTTTTGACAGCGATACCGGCAAGAACCAGAGAAGCAATAATTATTTTGCCGGTGTTAATCAAAAGGGTTATCGACTATGGGTTTACCGTTATCTTCCAAAGGGAAAATGGACGGTGCCGGTAAAAAACAAGTCTCACGATGTGCTTGCACAGACATCTTTTATAATCAGATAGACTAAAGGGTATTAATGT
>JAGLSM010000112.1 GCA_023135745.1 Spirochaetota bacterium
AAAAAATTCATTGCCCTTTTAAAACTATTTTAAAACAGTGATCAATATAAATCACCCCTTAATAATCTTCTTGTAAACTCCTTACTGAGTAGGATCCACCTTTGTAAAGTAAACATCATCAAAGTATATAACCCCCGGACTCATGTTCGTACCACCCATAGAAAACAGCATTGTTAATTTCTGTAAATCCAATGGGGAAACATTGCTTAAATTAACAACATTTGTAACCCAGGTATCAGGGGTCATCCCTGTTACATCAACCAATACAGTGTGCTTGGTTTCATTAATATCTTCAAGCACAACATTAATATCAGAAGCATATCCACCTGTTCCCGGTTTTTTAAAAGCAAAAACCAGGTAATCATAATCACTCAGATCATAACTGCTGCCAATTTGAGCATGAATTCCCCAGCCAAACCATGACAATCCAACATTATTTGTTGTAATAGTCCTATACTCTGTTCCTCCGTCAGCCGAATCATTAGTTCCGTCTCCTATTAGCGTTGTTCCACTCCAAATATACCAGGCAAGATTTTCAATCTGTACCCCGACTCTTTCAGAATAGACTTTTGCAATATCACCGGTAATTTTATGGTTAATAATACCTGAACTTGATGAAGAATCCGAAATTTCGCCAACCCCGTCAATACCGTTCCACTGATAGACCCTTACCCAATCAACATACATTGACGCAGGAAAGGCTGAAGTATCAGGAGTCACATACCCGGTATATTCAGTATTTGTGCTGCCAACTGCAAGATTAAGAAGGATAAAATAACGGTTATGAAGCTCAGACCTTTCAGCTATGGTAATATCCTGCCTGAAATATTCCTGATTATCCATCCGCCATATTGTTTCATTTTCATTCCATTCCAGTTCAAAAACATGATAATCATCAGCAAAATACCCGGAAAGAAGTGTTGTTATATCATTTGTATAGGTCCAATACTCCGGCCATGTTGTACTATTTGTATCATTCCTCCAGTGTATTGCTCCGCCAACTGATTGATAATCGCCATCCGCTCCGCATTCTATAATATCCATCTCGCCGCATTGCGGCCAGCCTAATGTGGCAAAATTATTACCTAAAAGCCAAAACGCGGCCCATAATCCTCGTCCTTTGATAAGTTTTACTCTTGCAGAAATTTTGCCGTATTTAAAAGCATATTTTCCAAGTGTTTTAATACGCCCTGATGTATAGTTTTTTTCATCAACATTACCTCCGAGATATCTTGCTGTAATTACAAGATTTCCGTTTTCAACCTTTACGTTTTCAGTACTTGAAGTATACGCCTGCAATTCATTATTTCCCCATCCCCAAATATCAGGCGGAATATCTCCATGACCTATGTCATATACCCACTTATCCAAATTGAGAGACTGTCCGTCAAAATCATCATACCATACCAAAACCCAGTCATTCGGCAGCTCGTCACTACCGCATCCGGCAAAAAACATGGAAATGCTTAATAACAACACCATAATTTTTAATAAAATCTTAAAACTTTTCATCGTTCGACCTCCAATTGTATCAATACGTAATTAGTATCAATACATAATTAGCCACCCATCGTCCCGATAAAACAAATTTTCATTTTGATTTTATACAATATTAATTAGAAGACAATTTTAGAACTTTTTCCATCATTACTTACATTATAGCCCATATTCAAAATTTATCAAGGTATAAAGAGTAAATTTGCTTAAATTTTTATTTTAGAGAAATTTTTGATTTTGCAGATTTATTTGAAATAAAAATAGATGAAGATACAAAAACCATTCCTGCAACAGCTAATATGGAAGGAGACTCATCCTTAAGGATTATCCAGCTTAAACCGGCCCCCAAGACCGGAATTATAAACTTCCAGATATTAAGCTGTGATACCTTAACCCCCGGTTTTTTCAGCAGCATAAACCAAATGGAAAAAGCAACAGCAGAAACAACAGAAAGCCAGATAAGAATAAGGTAAAATTCTACGGGTTTTCTAAAATCAGGAAGACCCTCTATCGGGAGCGATACAAACAATAGAAAAAGACCTCCAATAAAAATTTGTGCTGAATTAAGTATAAATGGGTTTATATCTTTTTTGTATTTCGCGACAATTATATTTCCTCCGGCTGAACTGATACTGCCAAGTATTAATAATAACATACCCAGAAATTGTTTCTGCCCTATCTCTGACCATGGTTTTCTGCTTAAGGTTATTATTATGACACCGGCAATACCAAGAGCTATGCTTAATACTTTACCGGTTGTTATTCTATCTCCTTCCATAAAAAAATGAGCAAGTAAAACAGCAAAAACCGGGGAAGAACCAATTATTATGGCACTCATGGAACCTGATACCAGACTTAGACCTATAAAGAAAAAAGTGTATAATAAAAAAGTCTGAACAAAGGCTATTATTAAAACGGCTTTTAAATTTGATCTTATGACCTTGAAGTAATTTGATATACTACCGCAAAAAGGAATGAGCAATAAACCGGCAAGTATAAATCTGATCCCGGCCAAAGAAAGCGGCTTAAAATACTGAAGACCAATTTTGACCCCTACAAAAGCAGTAGACCATAAAATACATGCTATAATCGCCGGAAGATAAATTGATTTTTTCATTTTCTCTCACCTCAAAGCATGCATAAATATCAGTTGCACAACCCTGTTTTTTGAAAAAATACACTGTTTGAGCAGATAAAATGCTGAATAAATTTACTCCCAGTAAATTGTTCTTTAGGCTAATTAATCATGTGCGAGTTTGTATTTTCAAAAAATAGGATTGTGCAACGTCCTCATTCCGATTTATTTCATCAGGATGGTTTAGTACAACACTCCCTCAAATAAATATTAATTAATTTGAGTTTAAAATTTGACATAAGGAAAACAATAACTGATACTATAAACTTCAACAACATAATTCTATTAAAAGAGGGCAACTAAAATGAAAAAACGAATTGGGGAGTATCTTTTAGAACAAAAGTTGATTACTGAGAATCAGCTTGAAGAAGCATTACTTGAACAAAAAAACGCTTTTAATCATAAATTTATTGGCGAAATTTTTATTGAAAAAGAAATCCTGAGCAAAGAGGATTTTGGAAAAGCTCTTGAGGATTTTATGATATGCGATGAGGTAAATAAAGATAAAACTAAAATGCTTCTTGGAAATATTCTTGTTAAATGTAAAGCTATCACACAGAAACAGCTTGATGCTGCCTTAAAGGTTCAAATGGAATCAAAAGAAAAAAAATACATTGGTGAAATACTGATTGATGAAGAATATCTAACCGTTCATCAGCTTGAAGTTTACCTTAAAAACCAAAAAACAATAAAAGAAAAATGTAAATAAGTAATTAAACCATTTAATTAAAAAATTCCGGGAACTATTATTACTCAGCTTTATCTATAATGTATGAAAACATTAAAACCAAACAACATATAAATAGAATTACTATTTGACTCTAATCTAAAATACCGTTTCTTGTTTCACTGTAACTTGTTGAACCCAAATCCAAACGGTACACCCTATATACAACTCTGGAATCACTCAGGATACTTATTGTAATAAATCCGCTCCTGGCACCAGTGTCTCCAGTCCCTCTTGCATGACCCGCGTCAATTTGCCAAATGCCATTTGTTTTAATAACACTAAGATTATGCGTGTGCCCGCAAATATAGGCTTTAACATTATACTCCTTTAGAGCTGACCAGAATCTATCTCTTTCCACAGGATATTGATTAAGAGAATCTGTTTCATGACGAATTCGTCCCGTCTCATCATCCGGTGATGGAAACGCGGGTTCATGACCAATGACAAATATAATCGGTTTTATATTCTTTTTTAAATCATTGGTAAGCCATGTAAAAACAGGATCATTAATATTCCCGTCAGTTGTCCAATCATTTGTACCGTCATAATATTCATTTAGAACAACAAAGTGCACGTTTTTATAATCAAAACTGTACATGGTTTCAACAGAACCTGAAGGACCTTTATTCACAATATTTGAAAGACTATCCCCGTTTGTATTAAACGCCCTGAGCCACTGCATATCAGTAACAGTTTCAGCTTCATGATTTCCGACTACAGGATACCACAGATAATTCTGACCAATGTAGTTTTTAATAGTCGCATAAACCTGATCCGGAGGATCAATATCCCCCGGTGAAATCATAAAATCACCGGCCCCAATTTTTGCAATGGCCTCGCATGCTCCACGAAAATAATCAATATTGTCCCCTGTAAAATTTCTCATATCAGCAGTAATAATATATTTTATTTCAACAGAAGGATCACTGCCGCATTGCAAAAAAATAAATACCAATAGAATTGAAATAATAAAAACTCTTTTTTTCAACATATCACTCTCCGGATAAGAGGCTTGCATAATTTACAAAACAAATCCTCATATTAAGCTATATAAATTGTACAACCCTATTTTTTAAAATACATAGTTTAATCAAGTAAATGTTGCACAAGCTATTTTTTTGAAAAAAATGTAAGATTATACTGTTTTATCAAAGGGATGTTACAAAACCTAACACTGATTATTGAACAAATTCACATCTGCAAAATCGCATCTTTTGATTATTAATTCAATGCGAGTTTGCATTTTCAAAAAAATAGCTTGTGCAACTATACAGTTTTAATTTATCACAATAATATAAAAACACAATATATTTTAATATTCCAAAAATTTGACGATATTTTATAAAATTATCGTATTCTGTTAATCATTGAAAAACTGGATTATTCACCTAAGGAATTTATATGACTCTTGAACAAATATTCATTTTAAATAACATTCAAATTAATAACGATCAACTTGAAAAGCTCAAAATATATAAAAAACTCCTTTTAGAATGGAATAAAAAAATTAATCTGATTTCAAAAAAAGCTGAGCAGGAAATTGACTATCTGCATTTTATAGATTCAGCAAAACCGATAAACTTACTGCCAAACAAAAGCCCTGTTATTGACCTTGGTTCAGGAGCAGGATTTCCGGGAATTGTGCTCAAAATACTTAAACCTGAAACACCCATTACTCTTTGCGAAACAAAAACTAAAAAAATAAATTTCTTGCAAAAGTCTATAGAAACTCTAAATTTGGAAAACATTGTGGTTTTTAATCCTGCTGTAACAAAAACCGAAAAAAAATTCGAAATTCTCGTTTGCAGGGCTTTTGGGGACTTGAAAAAAATCATAAAAGAAGCCGGCAGATATTTAATAAAAAATGGAACAATTGCGGCATATAAGGGAAAAGCAAATACCATTAAACAGGAAATTCAAAAAATCAGCCATGACGTTTCAATTGTTCCATACACAATAAAAAATGAAAATGAAGAAATAGAAAGAAATCTTGTAGAAATTACATTTGATTTTAATTAACCGGGTAATTTGAGTAAAACTAAAAAATCGAGGTGATAATGTGGGTAAAATAATAGCTGTAGCGAACCAAAAGGGAGGGGTTGGCAAAACTACAACCTCAATTAATCTCGCGTCAGCACTTGCTGTTAAAAATAAAAAAATACTCCTGGTTGATATTGATGCCCAAGGCAATTCCTGCAGCGGACTTGGGATTCCTCTATCTGAGGACAGAAACTCAATGTACGAAGTACTGCTGCTGAATGAACCAATTGAAAATGTCATCCTAATGACAAATTTCCCTAACCTTGAAATTGTACCTGTAAACGGACACCTTTCAGGAGCAGCAATTGAAATGGTAGACATTGAAAACAGGGAATTTCTTTTAAAAAATAATCTGAGTAAAATTAGAGATAAATACGATTATATTATTATTGACTGCCCCCCTTCCCTGGATCTTTTAACATTAAACGGACTTACAGGCGCGGATTCAGTACTAATACCCATACAATGCGAATACTATGCCCTTGAGGGAATGGCCAAACTAATGAAGACCATAAGCCTTGTACAAAACAGTCTCAACCCTGATTTAAAAATCGAAGGCATACTGTTAACTATGTATGACAGCAGAACAAACCTATCAAACCAGGTTGTCGAAGAAATATCTTCATACTTCAAGGACAAGGTATATCGATCGATAATACCAAGATCCGTAAAAATTTCTGAAGCACCAAGTCACGGGATTCCAATTGACAGATACGACCCCACAGGTGTCGGATCAAAAAGCTATGAAAAACTCGCAGAGGAAGTAATCAATAATGGCTAAAAAAGCACTTGGGAGAGGGCTTGAAGCTCTTATTCCGCAAAACAACATTAATACACTAAAAAAAGGATCCGATTCAGGATCTGCTGAAATTGAAATAAGTAAAATTAAATCAAACAAAAACCAACCCAGAAAGTATTTCAACAATGAAGAACTGCAGGGTCTTGCCGCTTCCATTGAATCAGTGGGAATTATAGAACCACTTGTTCTTAGAAAAAAGGACCGTGATTATGAAATCATCACCGGTGAACGCAGATGGAGAGCCGCTAAACTTCTAGGACTTAAAAAGGTACCGGCTATTGTTAAAGAAATTGCCGATGACAAAATTCTGGAAATGGCTCTTATCGAAAACATCCAGCGCGAGGATCTTAACCCAATCGAGGAAGCCGAAGCATTTAAAGAATTGATTGACAACCTCAATTTAAAACAGGAAGAACTCGCCAAAAGAATTGGTAAAAGCAGGGCTGCCGTAACAAACACAATCCGCCTTTTAACCCTCCCTGCTCAGATAAGGAGTTACATCATAGAAGGCACTATTTCTGCAGGACATGCTCGAGCACTTCTTCGTTTGAAGTCAAAACCCCAGATGGAAAAACTGGCAAGAAGCACTGTTAAAAATGCCTACTCAGTAAGAGAACTTGAAAAAATAACTTCCAATCTGGATAAACCATCTTCATCCAAATCAAAAAAACAAAAGTCC
>JAGLSM010000113.1 GCA_023135745.1 Spirochaetota bacterium
ACGCCTTAAAAGGGCGTTGCTCTACCAGCTGAGCTAGCGGCCCGCATTGTAAGTATTGTGCTGTGCAAAATTAATTAAACAAGGTCCAATTGTCAAGAAATTTTAGCCCGATTATAATCATTTCAACAAAAAACAACTATATATCTACTATAAATAACGTCAAAATTTTAAAAAAATTATTATATTCTAAAAAGAGATTAAAAAGAAATTGACAATTAATTAACAAAAAATTAAATATTCTGCATAAATGTAAAAGGAACAGCACATGCGAAAATCCATAGTTTTAACATTTACTATACTTCTCATTTCAACTCTTTCTCTTCCTCTTTTTGCGAAAAAAACAGTTACTAAAGGTAATTATATAATTACTGCCTTAAATGAAAAACAAGAAGGTACTGTAAAAAAAATTCTGAAAAAACCTTTTATCATTAGAGTTACAGATAAAAAAGGCACCCCTATTAAGGGAATGCGTGTTGAAGCAATCCTGATAAATGCTGATAAAAAATCAACTCTTTTATATGATGAAGCTACCCGTAAACAAAAAAAACTTAAAAAAAAGACTCTAATCTTTGATGGAAAATACTTTACTGATAAAAATGGTGAAGCCAAAATTCGTTTTAGAAACGGAAATTCCATTAAACAATATAAGATCATCGCAAAGGTCTTTGAAAAAAACAAAATCACGCCTATCCATACATTTAAATTAACCTCTATGGCCATTGATATAATAAATATCATTTTTTATGTAATGGGCGGCCTTGGTCTATTTCTCTTTGGCATGAAACTCCTATCTGACGGACTGCAGGGTGCTGCCGGAAACAAAATGAAAAGCATCCTTGGTTTCCTCACAAAAAACAAATACATGGGTGTTTTTGTAGGCTTCCTGGTTACAGCAGCACTGCAAAGCTCTTCTGTGACTACTGTTATGCTTGTGGGTTTTGTTAATGCCGGACTCATAGAATTCGCGCAGACAATTGGTATTGTGATGGGCGCTAATATAGGAACCACAATTACAGGTTTCATTATTTCTCTTAAGGTTGGCGCGTACGCGCTGCCAATTATAGGGATTGGATTTACAATATTTTTCATGAGCAAAACTAAAAACCTCCGCTTTTGGGGAGAGGTTCTTTTAGGTTTTGGGATACTCTTTCTCGGACTGTCAACAATGGGAATTATGCTTAAGCCTCTGAAAGCAAGCCCAACCCTTTCCCTGTTTTTTGTGCAATTCGCACGCTATCCGATACTGGCTGTCATGGCAGGTATGGTTATTACCTTTCTTATTCAAAGTTCTTCTGCCACCCTCGGTTTAATCATAACCCTGGGAATTACCGGTCTTATTGATATTCAAGGCGCCTTTGCTCTGGTTTTAGGCAGTAATATCGGTACTACAATTACAGCTCAATTAGCAGCCATTGGAAGTAATGTCCATGCTAAACGGGTTGCAATGACTCATAGTTTATTTAATGTCCTGGGTTCAGTTATAATGTTAGCCGTTATTTATACAGGCTTAATAGAATTCTATTATTTATTTGTGGGAAAAATGACAGGATTGATCCATGGCACACCTATGGTCCCATTTAAAAAAGCCGGTACGGACATGCTGCTTCTTATGAATCCGGTAACTAAATTACAAGTAAACCCATCCAATATGGCACTTTTTATCGCCTTTAGTCATGCTATTTTCAATGTAGGCAGCACAATTGTCTTCCTGCCCTTCTCGAATGCATTACGATATGTCTCTGAAAAGGTTATCAGGGGGAAGTCAGAGAAAAAGTTCCAATACCTGGAACCGCATCTACTGGATACCCCAGCCATCGCTTTGGCGCAAACCGCTAATGAACTTGGATATATGTTAACCAAAGCGCGTAAAATGGTAAAGTCAGCTACTGAAGGTTTGTTTTCTGATGATACCAAATGGCACAAAAAATTTGAGCGCCGCGAAGATGAGGTTGATACTCTGCAGGAAGATATAACAGAATATCTGGTCCAATTAACACAAAGACAGCTGCCGAAAGAGGAAGCAGAAGTAATTCCAAAACTAATCCATGCTGTTAATGATATTGAACGTATTGGTGACATAGCACAAAATATTGTTGATAACGCAGTTGAAACCCATGAACGCAAAATCATTTTTTCAACTATTGGAAAAGAAGAAATAATTAACTTACAAAATGAAATTGACCGGATGATTGAAGAAACCCTGGAGACTTTACAAAAATTTGATAAAGATAAGGGCGCAATTGTTCTTGAACATGAGAAAAGGATTAATAAACTTGAAGAAGATTCTAAAAACAATCATATTATGAGATTGAGTGAACAAAAATGTGACGTTCTCGCCGGTATTTACTTTTTAGATATTATTTCCAATTTTGAAAGAATTGGGGATCATTTGACTAATGTAGCAAAAGCAGTTATTACCTCTCAGGTATAACTGATTATATTTTAAAAACAGGAAAAGATATGAATAAAATAGAAAAAGCAGCTTTGCTTATTATTGTATTTTTCTTGTTTATAAACATATCAACAACGATAGCCCATCCATATATAATTAAAGCTTTTAATAAAAATCAGGAAGGTTCTATTAATAAACTCCTGAAAAAACCCTTTATTATCAAAGTAACTGATAAAAAAGGCAATCCTGTGCCTGATATGAGAATAGAAGCAATCTGTATCATTGGTGATAAAAAATCCAAATTACTCAATCCTGAATATAATCTATCTCAGGACAAAAAATCAGTACTCAAAATTCAAAAACATGAAAAGTTTAAAACCAGCATTAAATTGCACACAGACAAAAATGGTCTGTCTAAATTTTATTTTAAAAATGGCGCGGCAATTAGACAATACAAAATAATTGCCAACATATATACGAAGCAAGGCTATACCACTCTTGAAACTATTGAATTCACTTCAATGGGCATTGATATTACAAATATTCTTTTTTATGTTCTTGGCGGTCTGGGCCTGTTTCTCTTTGGTATGAAACTCCTGTCTGATGGTCTTCAGTCAACAGCCGGTGACAGGATGAAGACTATTTTAGGCTTCCTGTCTAAAAACAAATACATGGGAATTCTTGTTGGTTTTATGGTAACCGCGGTACTGCAAAGTTCTTCTGTTACTACTGTGATGTTAGTTGGATTTGTTAATGCCGGTTTAATGAGTTTTGCTCAAACCATTGGTGTTATAATGGGCGCCAATATTGGTACTACAATAACAGGCTTTATTATTTCCCTCAAAATAGGGGCCTTTGCTTTACCAATTATTGGTATTGGATTTCTCATCTCCTTTTTAAGTAAAACACGAAACATACGTTTTTGGGGTCAAGTTCTTCTAGGATTTGGAATCCTTTTCCTGGGCTTAAATACAATGGGGATGATGTTGAAACCGTTAAGAGACAGTGTTACTTTATCCAATTTTTTTATCCAATTTGCTACTAATCCCATGCTTGCTGTTATTGCAGGTATGATTGTTACTTTTATTATACAAAGCTCATCTGCTACATTGGGATTAGTCATTACTCTTGGTATAAGCGGCTTGATAGATATACAGGGCGCGTTTGCTCTAGTCTTGGGAAGCAATATCGGGACTACCATTACAGCGCAGCTTGCCGCAATAGGCGGAAATATTCATGCCAGAAGACTTGCTATGTTTCATTCTATATTTAAAGTCCTTGGCGTTATTATCATGCTCATTGTAATTCAAACAGGCCTGATTAGGTATTACTATCAGATTGTAGCGAAAATGGTTGGTTTATTTACCTCGAAAAACGTAGCACTAATGATGAGTGGAAAACAATTACTCGTTCAAGGCGGAAATATTGCGCTTTTCATTGCTTTTAGTCATGCTATTTTTAATATAGCTAACACTGTAATTTTTCTTCCATTTGTCAGAATTTTACAAATTACAATTGAAAAAATATTTAAAGGTAAAGAAACTAAAAAATTTCAGTACCTTGAACCGCATCTGCTTAATACACCTGCCCTTGCTCTTGCGCAAACAACACACGAACTTAGTTATATGCTTACAACAGCCAGAAAAATGGTAGAAGCCGCTACAAAGGGGCTTTTTTCCAACGACAAGAAATGGCATCAGAAATTTGAAAATAGGGAAGACAAGGTAGACTCGCTGCAAAAAGATATTACAGAATACCTTGTTCAGCTGACACAGCGTCAAATGACGGAAAGTGAAGCGGAGGTAATCCCTAAACTTATTCACGCGGTTAATGACATTGAAAGAATCGGAGACCTGTCTGAAAATATTGTTGATACCGCAGTCGAATCTCATGAAAAACAAATCACCTTCACTGAAGAAGCCGAAAATGAAATATTCACAATGCAGAATGAAATTGATCAAATGATTAATATGACATTAGAAACCTTGATAGACACAAGCGATGAAAAAGCAAAAATTGTTTTAGAACAAGAAGAAAAAATAAACACTCTTGAAGAAGATTACAGGAAATCCCATATAAAAAGACTTAAAAATAAAGAATGTGATGTTATGTCCGGCATCTATTTTCTCGAAATAATTTCTAATTTCGAAAGAATCGGCGATCACCTTTCGAATGTCGCAAAAGCAGTATTTTACTCTAAGGGCTTGTAAGTATCACTTTTTTAGTATATAATTTTACTGCAATTAAATTAATTGAAATCAGGTTAATCAAAATCAAATCAATGGAAAGTTTAACATGAAACTGCCATATAAACTTGTATTACTGTTTTTATTAATCATTTCTGCGCGGATTCATGCTGAATCAGGAAACGCGTTTGTAGTTCATTTTCCTCCTAACAGCAGAGCTGCCGCACTGGGAGGTTCAGTTGCAGCCCTGACAAGGACTGTTAACGGACTGGCCTATAATCCTGCATCCCCCGCGGGAATTTGGCGTACCGAATTTGCATTTACATTTGATATTAGAAATGACGGTCTATTTCTTCCTGCATTTTCATTTTCAATGCCTGTTGGTAAAAAAATATTTTTAAGTTATGCATCTATAAATCTGGTTAAAATAAAAACAAATTATACACTTCAACCCAATCATAATGTAACACTCCCTGCCGATTTCAACTACAGCGGTGCTTCAATCATAGGTATCTCTGCAGGACCATTTAAAGGTCTTTCTTTCGGAGCTTCATTAAAATTATTCACAGAATTCAACGGCAGCGGAAATGATAATTTTGACCCTGCCGTTGATCTTGGCTTTTTATATACTTTTACCGGCATTCCATTAACTCTCGGATTTTCCATTCAGAACATAATCTTTAAAATGGACTCCCGTTATGAAACAGAAACAATCCCGTTTATTCTCCGCATTGGAGGAAGCTGGTCTATTATAAAAAAAGTTGATAATAAACTGGACCTGTTTTTTTCTTTTGAAAAAACAGAAGACCTGGATCTCCAGGCAGCCATAGGCTCCGAATACACAATAAACGACAAAATAGTTTTTAGAATGGGTTACCACATGTATGACTCGTTTCCAAGCTTCGGATTCGGATTTAAAAATATAAATGTTGACATATCTCTTCATATAGATCTTGCAATCCAATACCAAAAAGAATCAGGATTAATTTTTACCTTCAGCGCCGGAATAGACTTTTAACTGTTCCTTACAATAATTATTACAATCAATAAAACCAGAAATAAGGGAAAAACGAATACAGATACCCTGTCAATCTTTACCGCAAGCTCAAGTTTATTTTTGTAATAAAGCGTGTTGGAAACAACTGATTCCACTATTGAAAGAAAAATTAACGCGTAAGTAAATATGAAAAACAGATCTGCTGTTACAATATAGCCAATATTCGGAAGATTTTCCCCCTGTGTTATATGAAAGGCAATTGCCGATAACAAAGCAGTAATACCAATGGCAATATTACTTTCGAACTCCTTGGGATGAATAAAAAAAGCAAGGAAGGCAACCGCGAGGATGAATATCAGCGGAAGTATGAATTTAACAAGGTATGGAAGAAATATCCTTTTTATCTGTATGTGATAATTGTATACCGGATACTCAATAGTAACAGTTTTCCCTCTGGCTCTTGGATCACGAAAACTCTTTATATTTTTTATGTATTCCACAAAATTTATCTGACTAATATTATCCCAGTTTTCAAACCCGATATATCTTTCTTTTAAGACCGCGTCAGGCACGTCAATAACAAAACGAAGTTTATGTGAAGGCATGTCCATATGCCTTATCCGTATTTTTAATACATGATCGTCAAAAGGATATTTCCGAAAAGAAAAATCCTGTTTGAATTTAGCCTTGATTTTATAACATATATACTTCTCTGCGGTCTCAGGATTGATATAGCTCGAAGTAACCTCTCTATTGAGTTCTTCAGCCTGAATCAGTTTAAATTTTATATCTTTAGCTTTACCCCACCATCTGAACCATAGGATAAAATTAACCGTGAATTTTGAATTCTTTACATCAAAAGTTTCAATCTGATTAACATAAACACCGGTGTATACCACGAGTGTTTTAGACATTAAAATACCTTTAAAAAGAAAAGAATCCCTCAAATCCTTTTTTTTAATCATATTGATATTTTTCACATAGGACAGCTGAAGTTTTGCTGACTTATACTCCCCTCCGAAGACCCTGGCCATTGAGATCATCCTCATACAATTACCATATCTGTCAAAAAACAGGTTGCCCGTAATTCCGGAAATTGAATTGCAAGGAGAATTAAGGGTGCTTAAGAAATTCTTTATTTTATCCCTTCCGGCACCATTATTCTTAATTGCCTGTGCAATCAGATGACTCGCCTCATACGCCATTGCTCCGCCCCAGCCGATTATACGCTTGTATTTTTTTTCAAAACTCCTCATAAACAAGCCTGCCTTATAACCCAGAATGTCCGGAATGAAATA